>PLNY01000192.1 GCA_003141915.1 Anaerolineae bacterium
AGTTCGGCGAGTCCGCCCGTGGCAATGACTTTCATATCGCTTCCCAACTCGGACCGGAAACGGGCCGCCATTCCCTCGACCATACTGGCATATCCGAAGAGCAACCCCGATTGCATGGCGTGAACTGTGTTGCGTCCGATGACGGACGGTGGACGCTGGAGATCGATGCGCTGAAGTTTGGCGGCGTGAGTGAACAACGAATCCGCGGCCAGGTTGATTCCCGCGGTGATCGCGCCGCCGAGATATTCACCGTCTTTGGTCAACGCGTTGAACGTGGTGGCTGTGCCAAAGTCAATGATGCAGGCCGGGCCGCCGTAAAGATTCATCACGGCCACAGCGTCGCAGACGCGATCCGAACCAACTGCTTTCGGATCTTCATAGCGGATTCGGATTCCGGTCTTGACGCCGGTATCCACAACAAATGGTTCCTGCTTTAAATATTCACGGCAAGCCTGAGTGACGCGGCTGGTCAACTGCGGAACAACAGATGATAGACTAACGCCTATCAGATCAGCAGGAGTCTTTCCGGCGTGCTCAAGCAAGCCAAGCAATTGCAGACCATATTCATCGGGCATACGCGCATGGTCGGTGGCGAGACGCCAATGCGGACCGAGTTGTTTGTCTTCGTACAAACCGAGGGTCAGGTTGGTATTGCCAACATCAATCGCGAGAAGCATTTGACGACTATTTTACCGCTAATGCCTTCTCGACGTCAGTGACGATTGTGAAGAATAAAAAGAGAAATGGCACATAGAGCTGGAACACAAGTCGGCTGAGTGAAAAATCGATGTGCCATTGCAAATCATAGGGCGTGATCAAATAGATGCCGTAATAGCCGATGGTTTGCAGGATGAGGATCAGGCCGATGGCCAAATAAGCGGAGCGAAGTTCAAAGGCTGGAGCGAGTTTGAAGATCAAAGCGTAGGCGAGCAGAATGGGCAGGATGCCAATTCCCCAGCCGCCAAAGGAAAGGATGTCGGCGCCGAAAGATTTCAAGATAGTGATATGGCGTGAAATATCCAACGCTTGTTGAATTGAGCGCGTGATGCCATTGCCCAGCACGTCGCTGGGCGGCGCAAGAAATTCTTTGAAGTAGAGAACGATGATCATTGGAAATGCCAGACCGAGTAGATACCATCCAAGCACGCGCCAAGGCTTTTGACGAAAAAATGCAATAAACAAAGCAGGAAATGTAACGAGAACAAAAAGACTACCTTCATTCTTTGTCCATGCCGCACAGCCCGCCATGAAACCTGCTAATATCAACAAGCCCGGTTTTTTTGAAGAAGCATACAAATAGATCAATACGATGGTTCCAAGAAAAAAATATGCCAGTGGAAGGTCGGCTCGCTGCGCTGCGCCTTCGTTACCAATCAGGGATGAGCCAAGCAGAAGGATCAAAGCAATACTTGCCTGCCCGAGACTCTTTGTCAGGTTTAACGAAGAGCCGAGTAATCCCGCGCAAGCCAGCATAAAGAGTCCGCTCAACACGATTGGGACGCGTTGAGTTTCCTGGCCGACCGCCTGCCAGGCCCAGGCAGTGTCCATGCCNNGCCCACACATTGACCGCGCTCAACGCAGATAAGATGATTACTATTAATAATCCCGCAAGCAATATGATTTGCCAACGACTGAATTGAACTCGAGGAAGAGTGAGTTGAAGATTTTTTCTTTCGCGAATGATAACTACAATTAACAGAATAACAAAGAGTGTCAGTTGGACAAAGAGAAATCCGTTTTCGTTGGAGAACAAAAGCATGTAAATAAAATCCAACAGCGAGGCTTGTCCAAGTCCCAGACCGATGCCGAGGAATATCTTGACCCAGCCAGCCTTCCAGCCGCGTTCCGGCCACAGCAGATGGACAATCAATATACCGGCCAGCATCGAAGGCGAAAACACGAGAACAGATAACAAAGTCATGGAGCCAGCCTTTGAAGCAAATATAAATTGTCCTTCATTAGAAAGACGCGGAACTGGCCGTGATTGGATTGACTCCAGAGCTGAAATGCTTTGCTGTTGAAGATAGCCAACGTCCATGCCTCGTTGCTGCCGCGTACCAGAATGATGGGAGCCATGCTGTATTGCGTGAGCGTATACTCGCCCTCTTCGTTATTGACATCATATTTTGCGCCGGGCACGTCAGAGTTTGTTATATAACCGATCACTCCGCGTTGAAACGGCAAAAGCTTCTTGACGGGTTGAAAGCGGAGTTCCCATTGCGTGACGGGATCGGTGTCGAGATTTCCAATTACGGTTGCGTTGCGAAGATTTTGAACGCCGAAATAAATGCTCGCTGCAACGATGCCCGCGAGCATCACCCTCTGTAGGAAAAACCTGATGTTCATCTCTGTTCTTTTACTTTATCAATGATCTCTGCGATCAAATCAAAGCGGTTGAACTGCGGCATAATATAAACACCATGCGCCCACGGCTTGATCTGTTCGATCAATTCTACCGCGATGCGCACGCCTTCTTCAGCGGCATGTTCACCGGCTCCTTCCATTCGTTGAATGATCTTATCTGGAATGGAAATGCCGGGCACTTCATGATTCAAAAAGTTGGCGTGTTTCAAACTGACCAATGGCAGGATGCCGACCAATACCGGCTTTCCCAATTTTCCATGTTTCTTTTCGTATGCCGATAAAAATCCGCTTCCATCTTCGGGGCGATAAATGGGCTGCGTTAAAAAGAAATCTGCACCCGCTCGAATCTTTCTCCGCAAATTTTTGATCTCCTGTTCCGGTTCGGGCGCGCAAAAATTTAAGGCCGCGCCGACAAAGAAATTGGTCGGCTGGCCGATGCTCGTGCCGGAATGATCGACGCCTTCATTGAATCCCTGCTTGATCAGTTTGATCAAACCCGATGGCACAAGATCATAATTGTCCATGGCTTCAGGATAATCTCCGACCGCAGTCGGGTCGCCCATGATGACGAACACGTTGCGAATGCCCAGCGCGTGCGCAGCTAATAGATCTCCTTGAACGCGCAATAGGTTTCGTCCGCGGGTTGGGAAGTGAAGCATGGTTTCTATGTTGACGCGGCGCTGCACCACATCGCACACTGCCCACGCCGACATTCTCATGCGCGCCATCGGAGAGTCGGCAACATTGATGATGTCCGCGCCGGCTTCAGTCAGGAGCGAAGCGCCCGCGATCACTTTATGAGTCGAAAGACCGCGCGGCGGATCCATTTCCACGGAGATGACAAATTTTCCGTCGGCAAGTTTTTGCGCGAACTGAGTCGGTTGTTCCTGCGCGGCCTCGCTAATTTCTTCGGCAGGCAGCATCGTGATGTGCGATGGATTGATTTGCGGCGCGGTATCGAGCGCTTTTCTCATCGCCGCGATGTGTTGAGGCGTGGTGCCGCAGCATCCGCCGACAATGCTCGCGCCCGCTTCGCGGAACGAAAGCGCGTAATCGCCGAAGTAATCTGGATCAGCTGGATACATGATGCGCCCGCCGACTTGCTCGGGCCAACCTGCGTTTGGCTTGACCCAAAACTTTTCATTGGGAACAATCTGATGCATTTGTTTCAGAATCCTTAAGAGCTGTGCCGGGCCGCCCGAACAGTTGACGCCGATCACATCCGCGCCAGACTCGTTGAGCGTGCGCGCTACCTTCATCGGATCGTCGCCCAACAATGTTCGGTCATCGCGCGTGAAGGTGACAGAAGCAATCAACGGCAGTGAACAAACTATTTTCGCGGCTTTGATAGCTTCCTGAATTTCATACAGGTCGCTCATCGTTTCGATCACAATTAAGTCCGCGCCTGATTCGCACAACACTTCGATTTGTTCCGCAAACGCGCGGCGTGCTTGCTCCGGTTTGACGCGTCCAAACGGCGCGATACGCACGCCCAATGGTCCAATATCACCGGCGATCAAAACATCTTTGGAAGAATCCGTAGCGACGCGCCTGGCAAGCTTCACGCCCGCCTGATTGATTTCAATGATTTTCTGATCCAGTCCATGCTGGCTTAGCTTGAAGCGATTCGCTCCAAACGTGTTAGCCAATATCAATTGCGCGCCCGCCTCGATATATTCCCGGTGGATCGCAGCGACCGCGCCGGGATTGGTCAGATTCAACTCATCGAAACATTTTTCAAAACTGATGCCGCGGCTGTGCAACATCGTGCCCATCGCGCCGTCGGCTAGCAAAGTGTTGCCTTCGAGTTGTTCAATTAAATTCATCTCAATGTCCGGTCTTCTTGATTACGGTTAAAGGCACGCCTTCGCGCTCGATGGTATAAACTACAGGCGAGTTGGAAAAATCTGTTTGATCCGCTCTATAACGCGTGGTGATAATGGCGTAATCGAAGGCCTGGGTATTCATGTCAATATCCATATAGATTCTTAAATCGTGGCGTGAATAAATCGCCGCAATATAGGATGGCCCGGCAACAAAAATCTTTTCATTGGCCGGTGCAATGCTGTTGACATAATTCATCGCGGCCCGATAAGATGTTGCCCAATAATCCAACTCAAAGCGTCCTTCTGCGCCGCGCACGCCGCCGATAAAACTGTTGTAATAAATATATTCATACGGATGCAGTTGAATGCCCGCGACGATTCCCGGAAGGACCAACGCGGCCACGATCAAGCCTCGGACGATGGGCTGGCGGAGGTGCCGAAAGAGCCAGTCCACGCCCAAGCCGCAGACGAAGAACACCGGCGGCAGGACGAAAATGACCTGACGGAAGTTATCATACAGCGGCGAACGCGAAATGATCAATGCGGCCAACGGCAGGACAAACCATAACAGTGTAGCAATCAAAAGATATTTATTTTTCCAAAGCAAAGCGAAGCTCAAAAGGAATAACGGCCAGATCGGTTCCGTGATTTGAATCGCCAGCAATACGGGCAGATACGAACGCGGTAAATTAAACGAGCGATAATATTGTCCGTTGAATAATACCTGCCCCGGCCACGGATATTGCGACATGACGTGCCAGCTCTCGATCAATCTCGCGATTGGATTGGGCCAGAGATAGGGCCAGGTGGCAAGCATTACAGCCAACGCGAGGCACGCATATACAAAAAGCATCGGCAATGATTTTTTGTCCGTCTTTTGCCATGCGTAAATCGCGACTAAGAGTCCGACCAGCGGGCCGAGGATGCGGATGGAAGTTGTTAATCCAAGTGCGATACCTGCCAACAAAATATTCCAACCGAAAAGTTTAAAAACTTCGGAGAATTGTTTTCGATACAGTAAGCCAATCGCCAGCGCGCTGATGATTAGATAAATCAGCTTGAGCCATATTAATAAAACCAAGGCTTCCTGGATATATATATTTGGTTTGGTTCTGCCGAAACTGGAGGAAAAATTCCGCATCAGAGCGCCGAGAAAACTTTGGGGCTGAGACGAGGCATTTCGAATCAGCGCGGTCAGCCCGTTATCCAGAAATTGAGGCGTGAGGAACAAGAACAGTAAAGTCAGTATCCAGAAACCAGTGAGCCAGAGGAGCGCGCGCGGCGGTCTCCCGTTGATCTTGGGTTGTGAGTCTGCCATGCGTAGTCCCAGCTCCAAACTAATGAGGAACGCGCTGAGGAAGGGAATATCCTTCGGACTGATGAAAGCATGTCCCCATAAAACAGGCTGGGCGGTGAAGAGAAGCGTCGCGGCAAATGCAGCCCACGCGCTCATCCAGCGGCGGGCAAGCGCATAAAACGCATAAATGCCCGCGATGAAGGTGAGAAAATAAACGAAGTGGCGAATATCAGAGACGAGCCAATTTGGATCGATGGCATGAAGTCCGCGCGCGATCAATGCCGTAGCCATGACGAAGGCGGGGCCGTAGTTATCGTACGTGTTGCCGGTAATGATAATCTGCGCGCTGGTAAGCCATGTTGAGTAAGAGGCGAGCGCGCGATCGGCGTACTTGAAGAATTGAAGTTCGTCCCACGATTCGCCAAAGTTGGCAAGCGTGGACAAGCCGATCATCAAAATGATGATCAGCAGGGCAATGATTGCAAAATGCTTGTGTTGTAAGATTTTCTTCATGTCATTCGCAATGGGTTCCTGCTGGAAGTTTCTTGATCACAGCCAGGATCACATCGTCCCGGCTGATGGTTGCAACCACCTGGCCGTTTGGGCAACTGCTTTCGTCAAGGTTGAGCCGCGTAGATAATACGGCATATGGGAAATTTGCATAATGTGTTTTCTCGTTATTGTATATCTGCAGATCGGGGCGTGTGTAGGCGTCTAAAATATGGATAGGGAGATCAAAGACCACAACTCTGGAGTGGTAGGGCGCGTTGGCGTTCAGGTATTGTGCCGCATCCTTGAAAGATGTGTCCCAGTAATCCGTTTCAAAGTTGCGGAATGCACCCTTCGCACCGCCGATGAAACTGTTGTAATAAATGTATTCATAGGGATGAAGTTGAATCATTGGAATTATGGACGCTAAAATAATCAGACCAATCGCCAACGCTTTGACTACGGCATGATTANNAGCGTGAAAGCAGTTCGTCGAGGGCCAGGCCTGCCAGAATAAAGAGCGGAGGCAGAAGGAAGAAGAGTTGACGAGCGTTGTCGTAAAGCGCACTTCCCGAAAGGATAATGGCTATCGTTGGCAGAAGAAACCAAAGTGAAAAAATCAAGGCAGGTTCACGCTGACCTTTTTTAACGAAACGCCAAATCGAAACCCCAAAACCGAGGATCAATAAAATAAGCAATGGCTCTGTTAACTGGAGACATAACAGGATGGGAACATAGCTCCACGGTAAATGCGTCGCAGAATATAAATTGCCTGCGAAAAGCACTGGATGGGCATATGGAAAATCTGACATGTAACGGATGCTGTCAATAAAATGATGGATCGGTGATTTCCATAAATAAGGCCAGGCCAGATAAGAAGTCAGAACCGCTATGTGGAAATAAGGAATAGTGGTCAAAACTGCCTTGCGCGGCGACTTCGAGAGTCCATACAGGAACACCAGAACTCCTGCGAAAGGACCGGTGATGCGGAACGAGGTTGTCGCTCCCAGAATGATACCGGCCCAAATAACCAAAATGCTTTTAGGCGCCGACGGGCTGTCCATCATGTTCAGTCCAAAATAAACGCTTGCCAGGAAGAAGACCGCAAAAGGAATGTCTTTGGGGTTGATGAAGGCATGTCCCCAGAAAAGCGGTTGGACCGACAACAAAAGAGCCGCTCCAAACGCGGCGAAACTGCTCATCCAGCGTTTGGCAAGGAAGTAGAAAATCACTACGCCAATTTGGAAGGTGATGAAGTTTACAAAATGCCAGGCGATAATGATCGTCCAACCGGGAACCAGTCTTAGGAAAATCTTTGACAGGATGGTGGCGACAGTAAAATAGGATGGGCCATAGAAATTCAAGTCGCTCATATTATTGCCCCCGGAATCTGGGGCGGCCTGCGGATTGGTCCCGTAATCTGGCAGGCTTTGCGGATGAAAAAAATATTGGTAGGCGTTCAGGACATAATTTCCATACCTGTAGATGTTGGGTTCATCCCAGCTTTGGCCGTAGTCTTTTGCTATGATCAGACCTGTAACCAGGCTGACGACCAGGAGAACAAGGATGGGAAGATGTTCAAATTGCAGAAGTTTCTTTATGGCAATGTTGAAATTGGGTTTTGACATGATCAATGGTCTTTCATTATTTCATTGATTATTCAACTCTTGACTTGCCAGCCGAATCATATTGCTTGAGCGTGACACATCATGATTGACGCTGTGGATTGTTTGGGAAGGGCTCATCTTTTTAAGGCGCTATTATTTCTTGTTTGCAAGTTTGCCCGGGGTCTACTTCTCTGACATAAGACAGGAGCGCCCCGTCCCTTTGCACTGCAAAAACCGTTTTTATATTCCTGCAAAAATCAAGGTCCAGGTCGGCACGTGCTGTAGCAAGGATATAGTAGGGCTGGCTTTGAGGAATACTTAATCTGTTGGTGACGTCAAGAAAAAGGTCGGGCCTGACATAATCCCTGGCAAGCTGTCTGATGCCAATCACCACAATTCTCGCTCCGGGGTTTGCAACTTTATCAATGTAGTGTATGGATTCCTCAAAGGATGTGCCCCAGTAGTCCAGCTCGAAATTGCGGTACGCTCCCGGCACGCCTCCGATCAGACTGTTGTAATAGATATACTCATAGGGATGAAGTTGAACGCAGGCAACAATGCCCGGCGCGGCTATAACGATCAACAATGCCGCCTTCCAAACAGGGAGCTTGACTATGGACATCAGCTGATCGATTCCCATGCCTGCCATCAT
>PLNY01000201.1 GCA_003141915.1 Anaerolineae bacterium
CGCAAGCCATTCTCGCGGATCTGGCGCGGGATCAGATATCCTTTCGCGATGGCGATCTTTTCATTATCGGTATAACCGGAAAGCCAAATGATCTCCATGCGGTCAAGCAATGGACCGGGGATCGTCTCGGCGGTATTCGCAGTGGTAATAAAAAAGACTTGTGATAAATCGAAGGAAACTTCAAGATAGTTGTCGCGGAATTCCGAGTTTTGTTCCGGGTCGAGAACTTCCAACAGCGCCGAAGCCGGATCGCCATGAAAATCAAAAGTGAGTTTATCCACCTCGTCCAGCATAAAGACCGGATTCCTGGTTTCCACGCGCCGAAGCGACTGCAGAATGCGTCCCGGCAACGCGCCGATATATGTTCGGCGATGCCCGCGGATTTCCGCCTCATCCCGCGTTCCGCCCAGAGAAGCGCGGATAAACTTCCTTCCCATGGCGCGCGCAATGGACTGTCCCAACGAGGTCTTGCCAACACCCGGCGGACCGATGAAACACAAGATGACGCCTTCACGCTCGCGCCGGATTTGATCTTTGGATGGCTCTTTGAATTCATCTTTGCGATCCAGCCGCAGCTTTCGAACCGCAAGAAATTCAAGGATGCGATCCTTTACATCTTCCAGCCCGTAATGATCGGCATTCAATATTTCGCGGGCGTGAGTAATATCGAGGTTATCTTCGGTGAACTTCGACCATGGCAAAGTCACCAGCCAGTCAAGATAAGTGCGAATCACTCCGTATTCAGCAGCCGCAGTTGGTAAACGCGAGAGACGATCCAGTTCGAGGCGTGCCTGTTTCCCGGCTTCCTCCGGCATCTTGGCATCGTCAATCTTTTTGCGGAATTCATCCACCTCGGCGGCTTGTTCATCTTTTTCGCCAAGTTCCTTTTGGATGGCCTTCATCTGCTCATGCAGATAATATTCGCGTTGGACTTTTTCGATCTCGCCGCGCGCCTCGTTTTGGATTTTTTGGCCGAGAGTCAGAACCTCGGCTTCACGCACCAACAAGCCGATCAACTTGCGAAGCTTCTCGCTTACGGAATCGATCTCAAGTATGCCCTGAGCGTCTTTCAAATCAATTCGCTGGAAGTTGGCAATCGTGTAAACGACTTGTAAAGGATCTTCCAACGTTGTGATCGAATTGACCAACTCCTCCGGGAACGAAGGAATCATCTGCGTGATTTGCTGGAATTGATCGCGCGCATTGCGCGCCAACGCGTCAATCTCCAAGCCTTCTTCAACTATCTCAGGGGCGAGATGAATCTTGGCCTTAAGATATGGCTCTTCCTCGACAAACTCTCCAAGCCGAAAGCGATCCATGCCTTGAACCAGCAAGCGGACCGTTCCATCCGGCGCGCGCAGAAGGCGATGCACGGTTGCAACCACACCGACTTTATATAAATCATTCGGACCCGGCGATTCAAGCTCCGGATTCATCGCGGCCACAAGGCCGACCAATTTATCGGCGGCCACCACATCGTCCACGAGACGAATCGAACGCGGCTGTCCGACGGTCAGCGGCACCGCCGTCTGCGGATAAACCACCACACCTCGCAGCGGCAGGATCGGCAATACTTCAGGATATTTCAGCGCGTCGTTCTTTTGCGCATCGTCCTTTTCAGGCAGGTCTTCTTTTTTCGCGAATCGAGAAAAGACCGACGGTACAAGCATCTTCAGCTCATCGTCGGCCTGCCCCATCCATTCAAATAATTCAGACATGCTGGTTTGCCAGCGGGAAGCAGGCATCATTCCTCGACTTTAATTTCCTTGGATTTTGCCTTCAATAGCACAACAGTCATGAAGCCATCTTTATATTGCGCTTCAGAACGATCCAGATCCACCGGCCCCGGAACAGCGATGGATGTGGAAAATTTTCCAAAGCGGATTTCCATTTGATGATAGGCGCGTCGTTCCAAAACGTCGGGGCGGACTCCGCCAACAAACAGAAACCCATTCTCAAAGATGACCTCGAAATCCGACTCGCGCATTCCGGCGATTTCGACGCGCACGATATATTCCTTTTCGGTTTCATACACGTCCGTCGGCGGACTCCAGATGCTTTGAGTCACCTGCCAGCCCACCGCATGAAGAATCTCGCGACGTTTCTCGGTCAGTGTGATCGTCTCCGATCTACGTATCACCGTAGGCATAATCTTACTCCTTGCATCATACGGCTAACCCAATGCCTTCTTGGCGGCTTCGATGACTTCAGCGTAATTGGGTTCGTCGCCCGATACTGGCATATAAGCCGCATAAACGGCCTTATCATCTTTACCAATGACAAACACGGCGCGGCGGCAAACGCGGCGCTCCTTGACCAACACCGCGTATTTCTCACTAAACTCCGCGGTCATATGATCAGACAGAACCATCACTTGTTCCACGCCAGCCGCGCCGCACCAGCGCTTTTGCGTATACGGCAGATCGGTGCTGATCACTTCAATGACAATGTCTTTGCTAAGTGAGGCCGCTTCCTGATTGAAGCGCCGCGTTTCGCGGTCACACACCTCGGTGTCAAGGGATGGAACCGCCGCGATAATTCGCACTTTGCCCGCAGTATCCGCCAAGCCGCGCTTCACCGACCAGTCCAATGCATGAACTGCGAAATCCGGCGCGGTCTGTCCCACTTTAATATCGCTGCCGATAATAGTGACCTCCTTGCCACCTGTTTTATATATGCCAAAGCGTTCTGTCGTCATATACTCTCTCCTTTTTTAAAACCAATAAATTATTTCGAACTCAGCGCCCCTGGCGGGATTCGAACCCACAACCATCTGCTTAGAAGGCAGGTGCTCTATCCATTGAGCTACAGGGGCAAAAAGCCCTTACGCCTCAATTGTAGACGTCTCGTCCGCTGGATTTTCTTCCATCCGAGACAAACCAAAAGGTCTCAAACCTCGATAGATGCGCGGTCCGCTCAACGTTCTGAGAATGGTCAGCGCGGGGCGATTTAACTTATCCGATAAATCTTCAGAACTCATCGGCTGATTGCCGTTCGCCAAAAACATACGGAAGACCGCCTCGACCATCGCAGTATGTTCGCTGACAAAATCAGGTTGAAGCGCACAATGGCTCATCAGCGCATGTTGGATTCCATCCACCGGTTTGACCTCCGCCGTTTGCGGGTCAATCCAATCAATCATCTCACCTTCTTCCACGTTTGCCAACGATTGCTGATGCGCAGGGCACAGGAGCGAGCGCAGAAATACATGCCAATCGCTTTCGTTTTGCTTCCACCAATCAAAGTCAATGTGGAACGGTGTCTGGATGCCGGGCTTCAATAAACTCATTGCTGCTCCTCCAGACGGAAATGCAAATCGCCCACATGGACGAAGCGCGGTCGACTCGCCAGCAAGGCAAATAACGGCGCGGGCGGAACGCGTCGAACCAGATTCACCGCGGCGTACAACTCCTGGGCGTGGACATGTCCCTGAGGGTTAAGTTTTGTTAACTCACGCATCACAGTTACAACTAATTCTTCAAACGAGCGCTTCTTTTCCCAAAGCGGATCAAGCACTTTGAAATCGGACACATAAATTGCCATCCGGTCATTGAATTCCGCCGTGATCGGCTGTTTCAACATCGCAAACACCAAACCGCCATCTGCGCCGACGATCAGCGTCCGCACCCAATCTTTGGATGACTTTTGCGTCTTGGCCTCAACCATCACTTCGCCCGGTTTCTGTCCACGCCGCACCGCCACCAGACTCCCCGGCATCAGTTGATGAGACTTGTACCATTCGCGGAGTCCAAATACATATCCATATTCACGCACGACCCATCCGGGCATTTTGATTCCTGATCGGGCATCCACCAGCGTAAACCGGACACGCGGTGATTCGTAAGCAGTTGGGAATAATGTGCGCGTTCGATTCGAAAGAGGCAGGGTGCCGGCGCGTAAATGTGGATAGATGAGACTAATCGTAACTTCCCGAACATCCTTATGGCTGGTTACGTTTTCCTCGCTCAACTCATCATCCAATTGAGTTTCAAGCTTCAACATGGATTCGTCCAGCGCCGACCGGTCATAATCAACTTTTTCATAATTCAGAAATGATGGCAAATCGCGCACGCCGTCCGGTTCCAATCGATGCAGGCACCATAAGACTTGTCCAGCCGGGCCAACCTCATCAAAACGTGGATCGGATTGCAGGGCATAATTCAACGAAAACTCAGCCAGCTTGGGATTTAACCCTTCCGGCAATTCGATATCTTTCAACAATACTGAGGCTGGCTTGGGTTCTCCCTGAGCCATGTCCAGGACGGCTTCGGCTAAATTAAGATGACCTTCATTAACGTCGATCAGTAATCCGCGAGGAAACCATCGGCCCGCGATTTTTACCAGTTCATCATCATTTGAAAATGCAGTCTCGATCTTTTTTTCAAGCTCTGGTCCGTGTTCGCCAAACACGGTTTCTGAATTTAGGTCCGAGGCATCAGATGTTTCCGCCGGCACGTCGTTCAAAACATGATTCGCCAAAGCGGAGGCGAAGAGGCGCTTCGCACCATCTTCCATTTCCACCGTGACGACATCGAACTCGCCCGCTTCGGGATTCCGCCCGGGGCGGGTCGCGGTTACTTTTCCTTTTGCCCAGCTCAAACCCGGAAAGACGATATCGTCGCCGATACTGAAACGGGCATTGGGCAAATATATCTTCCCGCCGGATTCGCGTTTCTTGCGCTCCGCGTCTATCTCCATCTTGATTCGAGTCTCAACCAATACCGACGTTAACTCACGCGCGGTCAAAGGAGCTTCGGCTTCGAACAAATGAGTATGTAGAATTTCAACATCTTGCTTGGTGATTTCGAGCGTCTTCCAGTAGTCTGCTGGTAATGAAAATGTGCTTGCCATAGATTCCTTGTTGCTTGGGATGAAAAACCTGCCTCCTAATTATACACTACCTTGCAAAATTATCTTCGGTCTTGAGCGATAACCCGCTCCGTACCAATCCAGGCACCGCTCTCCAAAAAAGTTTTCTTGACTTATCCATCTCGCGGGATTATACTTCATTCCTACGAGTAATCGGATTAATCAGATGATATCCAATAATCGGCCGCCGGTCGATGTTTCCGAGTTTATGCGCTACCTTGCCGCTCATAAAGAAGCCGAGGGCGGTTTGCCGGCGCTGACCGAACTCAGCCGCGAACTCGGAATCAGCGTGGCGACTTTGCGGGAACAACTCGAAGTGGCGCGCGCGCTGGGTCTGGTGGAAGTCAAGCCGCGCACGGGGATGAGACGAAAACCTTACGCGTTTGCTTCCACCGTCAGGCAAAGTCTCGGATATGCACTGATGCTCGATGATGATCACTTTCGGAAATTCTCCGAATTGCGAAATCATCTGGAAGCCGCGTATTGGGATGAAGCGGTCAAGAAATTAATGAAGGAAGACAAAAAAGAACTTAGGTCATTGATCGTTCATGCCCGCGAGAAATTGCTTGGTTCGCCAGTGCAGGTGCCGCACGAAGAACACCGGGCTCTGCATTTATTGATCTACAGCCGATTGAACAATCCGTTCGTCATCGGTATTCTCGAAGCCTATTGGGATGCCTATGAATCGGTTGGGTTGAATATGTATGCGGGCAGTATAAATTATCTGCATAAAGTATGGGAATATCATGGTCAGGTAGTCGAGAGTATTTGCAGTGGCAATTATCCGGCTGGGCGTGAGGCGCTGATCGCGCACACACATTTGCTGGTTCAACGCCCGGCTTCATCCAAAGGAGACAAATGAACAAAGTAGTCAACGATTTCTCGATTACGGTTGGAACCGTAAACGGCTCAGGCAGTCAAACCGCCAATACGACGATCCTGCGCGCGCTGTTCAAGATGGGAATTCCTGTATCGGGCAAAAACCTGTTCCCGTCCAACATTCAAGGTCTGCCAACATGGTACACGATACGCGTTAACAAAGATGGGTTTGTTGCACGCCGCGATGAGACGGAGGTGATGGTAGCCATCAATCCCAATTCGTTCGCGCGCGACCTCGCAACGGTTCAACCTGGCGGGGCTTTCTTCTACGCTGACGATATTAAGCAGCCTATCACCCGCAGTGATATTTCGGCTTATCCGATGCCCGTCAAACAAATCGTGCGCAGTGATCCAAATATTCCTTCAGATTTCCGCGACTTGGTCAGCAACATGGTTTATGTGGGTATACTGACAACGATGCTTGGCATTGACATTGATAAGGTTTATGCGGCGTTGAACTTTCACTTCAAAGGCAAGCAAAAACCCATTGATATGAATTTCAATACCGTGAAAGCCGCGGCAGAATGGGCCAAGACAAATCTTGAAAAGAAAGACCCGTTCTATGTCGAACCCATGCACAAAACCGATGGGCTGATCATGGCTGATGGAAACACCGCGGCCGCCATCGGGTCCATCTTTGGAGGCGTGCAGTTCGCGGCTTGGTATCCCATTACGCCAGCATCCTCATTGGCGGAAGCACTCAATGATTATCTGCCTCAGCTCCGCAAACGTGAAGATGGCAAACATACTTATGCAATCCTTCAGGCAGAAGATGAATTGGCAGCCATCGGCATGGCCATTGGTGCAGGCTGGAGTGGATTGCGCGCTATGACGTCCACTTCCGGCCCTGGACTGAGCCTCATGACTGAATTTGCGGGTCTCGCTTACTACTCAGAAATTCCGATTGTAGTTTGGGATGTGCAACGGATTGGACCTTCGACAGGTCTTCCCACACGCACATCACAAGGCGATTTGGCTTTTACAAACTTCATCGGGCACGGCGACACGCAACAGATCATCCTTTTGCCCGGCGGTGTGAACGAATGTTTTGAGTTCGGCTGGCGCGCATTCGATATTGCCGAACGAATCCAAACGCCGGTATTCGTCTTGAGCGATCTCGACATGGGTATGAATCAATGGATGAGCCAGCCGTTCAAGTATCCCGATGCGCCGATGGATCGCGGGAAAGTTTTATGGGAAAAAGATTTGGAAGAACTTAAAGGGAATTGGGCTCGCTATCTCGATAAAGACGGAGATGGGATTCCTTATCGCACGTTCCCCGGAAACAAAAGCCCAGCGAGCTCTTACTTCCTGCGCGGCACAGGCCACGATGAATATGCAAAGTATAGCGAAGAGGCGCCCATGTGGTACCGCAACATGGAGCGCTTGAAGAAAAAATATGAGGGCGCGAAAAAATATGTACCCGCGCCGATCACGCATAAAGTCAAAGGTGCGAGCGCAGGGATTGTCGGCTTTGGATCAACTGAAGCGGCAATCCTTGAGGCTCAGCATCAACTCAACACACAGCACGGCATCCAAGCCGATTTCATGCGCGTGCGCGCGGTACCATTCACCAGCGAAGTGGCTGATTTCATCAAGAAATACGATCAAGTCTTCGTTGTCGAAATGAATCGAAATGGACAGATGAATGAATTGTTAGAAATCGAATATCCGGAATACGGCACGAAACTCAAATCGGTCGCGTTTGGGGACGGCTTGCCCGCATCTGCAAAATGGGTTCGGGAAGGAATCCTTGCCAAATACGAAAGCGCGAAGAAGCCGCAGAAAGCAAAAGCCAAAGTCGTTAAATCGAAGACCACGAAAACCTTAAAGAAAAATACTTCCGCCAAAAGGAGATAATACATGACTCAAACACTTCCGATGGCTGGCGCATCCGCGCAAATCAATCTGGCTGGGCTTTCCAAGAACGATTACCGCGGCGCGCCCAGCACACTCTGCCAGGGCTGTGGCCATAACTCCATTGCAAGCCAGCTCATTACTGCATTCTACGAAATGAACGTTGTACCTGAGAGTATCGTCAAGTTCAGCGGCATTGGCTGCTCCAGCAAATCCCCCACTTATTTCTTGAACCGCTCGTTTGGCTTCAATGGTTTGCATGGACGCATGCCATCTGTGGCGACCGGCGCACTGTTCGCCGATTATCATTTGAAAGGCATCGGCGTTTCTGGTGACGGCGATACCGCCAGCATCGGCATGGGACAATTCAAGCATGTGATGCGCCGCAACGTGAACATGGTTTACATTGTGGAAAACAACGGCGTATATGGATTGACCAAAGGACAGTTCTCAGCCACCGCTGAAAAGGGCCTTGAATTAAAAAAGCAGGGCGCCAATCAATACATGCCGGTGGACATCTGCATGGAAGCGTTGGCCTCGAATGCTACGTTTGTGGCGCGCTCATTCGCGGGCAACGCGAAACAAGTCAAGGAATTGCTCAAAGCCGCATTGGCTCACGATGGCATCGCTGTGCTCGACATCATCAGCCCATGCGTCACTTTCAACAATCAAGATAATGCCTATCATTCGTATGCATGGGGCAAGGATCACGAAGAGCCGCTTCACGACATCACCTATATTGCACCTCGCAATGAGATCGTGCTGGAACGCGAGATGGAAGAAGGCGAAATCCGCGAAGTGAACATGCACGACGGCTCTGTTGTGATCTTGAAAAACCTTGAAAAGGGCTACGATCCAACCAACCGCTTCGAGGCTTTGCGCGAGCTGGAAGAAGCCCAGCGCAACAACTGGCTCATTACCGGACTTTTATATGTGGATACCAGCAAACCATCGCTGACAGAAACCTACAACTTGACTGATACTCCGCTCAACCGCCTCACCGAAGCGGACCTCCGACCAGCTCCCGATATGATAGACAAGGTCAACGCCTTGATGTTCTAGCTCCCATCATCATCCCCCAAAATCGAAGATTTTGGGGGATGTGTCGCTTCAGCGACGGAGGGGGTTATACTTTATCCATGCAGGATATTGATCATCTATTTCAAACCATTCAACGCGAGCTTCACTTTGAATATATCCGCGCTTCCGGCCCCGGCGGACAGAACGTCAACAAAGTCGCGACCGCCGTTCAGCTTCGCTTCAATATCCATGCTTCATCTCTGCCTGAAATCATCAAAACCCCCTTGGCAAAAATCGCGGCCAAACGAATATCGAATGAAGGTGAACTGATCATCGAGGCTAAAAGATTTCGCACGCAAGAACAAAATCGTCAGGACGCCATGAAAAGGTTCGTTGCGCTTCTTCGCAAAGCATCCGAAGAGCCGAAGCCGCGTAATAAAACCAAACCAACAAAAGCATCGAGGGAAAAAAGGCTAAAGGCAAAGAAACATCTATCCGGAATCAAAAAGATCAGACGAAACGAAATCTTTGATTGACAGGAGTGGATAAAACAGTGGGTCAATATCACCACAAAGGCACAAAGGACACAAAGATTCTTCGTGTCCACAAAGGGAAAAAACTTTGTGCCCTCCATGTCTTTGCCGTCTCACCCCGGGATTAACAAAGTTAGACTTAGCGGTCATAAAATGCTATAATAACTTCATGGCAACACCACTTCCTCAAACACAAACTCCACCTGCTCCACTGCCGCTAACTCCCGAACAGATCGCAGCGCGGAAAGCCCAGCAACAGCAGACAAAAACAATCATCGGCGCGGTTTCAGCAATCGCAGTTTTGATTCTGGCGCTGCTGATTACGGCAATCTACTTTCTCCTGCGCCCGGAAACGTCCGCAGATGAAGTCGGACGGATTCGCGATGTCTTCATCATCGTTGTCGGATTGGAAACGCTGATCATCGGCGTGGCGCTGGTAATGTTGCTGATCCAGCTTGCCAGCTTGATCAATCTTCTTCAAAACGAGATCCGCCCGATCATCCAAGCCACGAACGAAACCGTCAACACCTTGCGCGGCACCGCGGAATTTCTCAGCAAGAATGCAGTAGAACCGGTTGTCAAACTCAATAGTTATCTGGCAAGCATTCAACGTGTGTTAGAATTAATGGGACTCAAACATAAATAAGCTCGCTATTTAAAAAAGGAGATTCTTATGGCATCTGATAGTGATGAATTTGGCGCATTCCTCGTTGGCTTTATCGTCGGTGGGTTG
>PLNY01000006.1 GCA_003141915.1 Anaerolineae bacterium
AAGTCGGGACTGATTTCACAGGCCAGCGCAAATTCCTCGCGCGCGAATGGGGTCAATCCGATGGCCTCAATCAACCGTTCCTTTTCTTCACGGAGAACGCGGAAGAAATTCACCACCTCGCCGTCGAGATCGTTGAATGTTTCCACCGGCGACGGGCCGCGATTGAGCAGCACCGCGCCGGAGCCGGCAAACGGCTCACAATAATGATGACAGGCAGGAAGCAGAGGAAGCAGCCAGTCAAGATGCGAAAATTTTCCGCCATACCAGCCAAACGGGATGAGTTTCTTTTTCTCCGTGAGACGGGCGATTGGCGGCGGAACTGTCCGTCCGCGCCTCGAAGAATCACCATTGACGCGATACGGCGGCGCATCTTCATGCAGAGAGGCGACGCCGTTTTGTTGACGTTTGGCCTTGCTGATTCGTCTGGTTCTCTTGGGCATTTGTTTCGCCGTTGCGGGATTATACCAACTCCACCGCTGACATCGCTTCGGAATCTTGTGTGCTCATTTGAGGTTGAATCCGTCTACACTTTTCGCCAGTCCGCAACGATTGCATTGACCGCAGCCATAACTTTCTTAAAGCGGTCAATGGTTGTGGTTGGCAAATCACCAATCTTCTTCTTGGCCAAATCGTCAATGATGCGCTTCGCAACCCGCCCCTTATTGAACTCTGGAATTCCGGCCTGCTTCAAAGCCGCGCCGACACGCTCAACCAGAGACAAGCCGGGTTGTGCTGCCAGCGTCAGTTTCTTACCTCCCAGTTCCTTTGCGTATGCTGCCTGTGTCAGTGTGAGATAATAGTTTTCGTCAAAGAGATCTTCCAGTGTGCGATTTTCCTTCGCGCCGAGAATATTGCCGATTCTTAACACAAATCTGTCTTTGAGAATCCACTGATGCACCAGTTGTTTGTAGGCTTCGTCGCCTTCTCTGTCGGAATCGAGCAGCACCGCCACGTTCAATTGCTGCCCGTGAAGAATTGTTCCAACGTAGGCGACTCTGCTCGCTCCGCCTGCCGGCGTGATGACGAGTTGGTCATCCACTCCCGTTTCGCCGACATCCTTCAGCATGGTGGAGATTGTTGTCAGAAACCAATAGTCGGTGACGCCTTCGACAACCAAATTGAATTCGCCGACGAACAACGACTGACTCCAAGAAAGCCCGAGCGCCGCTTGCAGCGTGAAACGCGCATCTTTGTCGGCGGTTGCCCAATCCTTGTGAACCTTTGTCCCGGCTGCCCCCTTTTCATCGCAGACGTAGATGTTGTCGAGGCGAGTGAATTCAATCATGAACGGCAAATGCGTCGAGTAAATCAATTGGTTCTTCTCGGCGTAAGCCTTCATCCGTTTGAGAAGGTCTCGCTGCGCGGCAGCGTGAAGGTGAAGTCCCGGTTCGTCGAGAAGGATAATGGCGTTTGCAAAACTCCCTTGTGTTTCATACATGAAGGTCATGTCAAACGAAAAGAACCACTGAAAACCTTTGGAGCGATCTTCAAGTGGCACGAGCGCTTTCTGTCCCGCGTCTTTCACGAATGTTTCAAAGTGCTGACCGTCCGCCTGAAACAGCACTTCGTATCGCTTCTGCGACCAACGATCGGCAATTAAGTTTGTCAATGTCTGACTTGCATCGTTCATGTCCAACATGCGCTGTCGCTTGTCATCCTGATTGCCTTTCTCGACTTCCTCTTCAAGATCCAGCCCGGCCATCTCCATTATCAGCATGATGGTTTCATCCTCGCTCTTTGTTTGCTTTCGGGACTTCCGCGCAAGGACTTCGTCCAGTTGAGCCGCACCAGTAAAAATTCGATAGTCGTCCATGTAAACGAATACTGGAAGACGCTTCTGCAACTCATCAGCGACACGACGCCACGGAGTCGCCTGAATTTCTTTTATCGCAGCGTCAATGCGCTGTTGCAGCGTTTGAGCGCTTTGATGATCGTAATGTTGCTGAACAAAGGAAGGAAGCTGGCTTTTGAAACTCGCTGCCTTTTCGATGGCAGTCTTGCTGCCATCGCCAGATTCGACCTCTTTGATGTAATTGTCGAACGCTGCACAGTAATGCTGCTTGAAATGGTCCGAAGTCTGGTCTGGAAGGGTGGAGAGTTGCTCGCGGATAACGCCCACGACCCATTTGACGTCGTGATCTACTGCTGGCGAAGTTGGGAAGAAGTTATAGACATAGTCGCCTGCGTAATTCCTTTTCACCTCGATTTCAGTTATTCCAGATGCAGACTCATGAACTTTAGCCAGTGTTGCGGTTTCATCCGCCGAAAGTTCGAAGCGCACGCTGACCACCGTCTTGTCGGATGATTTGTCCTTCCGACGACCAGTCGGGAATTCCCGATCGATATTGTAACCAACGTCGTGAAATGGGTTGAATTTCCATAGTGCCTTCAGAAGGGAAGTCTTTCCTGACTCGTTCTTACCAANNAACGATAACCGCGATGTCATCAATCTCAACCCAACCAGAGTCTTGAATGCACCGGTAGTCCTGTATGCGGAATTTTGTCAGCTTCATAAATTTTCAGTCGGTCTTTCCAACAGTGCCGTTGTGAAACAGGTTTACAGAAAATCGTCCCAGAATACAACACGCTAAACGTGTTTTCTTGCCTTCGCCGCCCTCGCCACTTGATGTTTTTCGGCAGACACGGCGCGAATGTGCGCCGAAAATCAGCCATCGTCAATTCACGGTTTGATAATGCTAAAGCCGGGGATTTTTCAACCCCGACTTGCGCGGTGGAA
>PLNY01000128.1 GCA_003141915.1 Anaerolineae bacterium
GACTTTAGCTGGGTTATTCGGAGGCAGGATCACTTGTAACAGGTTGGTTGCGAAATCCTGATCTGCGCCCGAAGCAACCAGGTTTTGCGTGACCAGTGGATCCATATTCTTATGATCGGCAGATGCGAATACATCCGCAGGCGCGCCCTGCTGAAGCTGGGCTAGGAGCGTCGAAGAACCTGCAAAACTGAACTTTACCGTTACGCCGGGATTGGCAGCTTCAAAGGCTTTGCCGATATCACCAAATACACCGGTCAATGACGCAGCTGCAAAAACCGTTNNGGCGCGGCGGTTGGAGTTCAGTGGCTGCCGGTGCTGAAGTCGCGGGAGCCGCAGTCGGCGTGGCGGCAGGTGCGCAAGCCGAAAATATCATTGCAAGCGCAACCATTAAACCAAACAACATAGTAAAACGTTTCATCTTTCTCTCCTATAGAAGAATTTGCTCACCGCTGTGGGCTGAGTTGTAGCCCGTCAGCGAATTGATTTCATTACGAAAGGCCGCGGTTTGCAAGAAGTCCAACAGAGGCGAAATAAATTCTTCATTCTCGCGCGGCAGGACGAGATCATATCGTTCTTCGAACAACGGAATAAAATCGAGATGATGCTGATGCGCGGCGGCTTGCAAACCCAAGGCGACATCGGCCTGACCTGCTTCGATCATGGATGCGGACTGGCTGTGCGTTTTGACGATTCGATCATAGCCTCTGATTTGCTTTGCATCCAGTTTCAAGCGTTTTAATTCCGCATCCAGCCGCAGACGTGTGCCTGATCCGGCTTCCCGATTTATAAAGCGAACGTCTTTGCGGACAATGTCCTTGATCTTCTTGATTGATTTTGGATTCCCCTGACGCACCATTAATCCCTGTGTGCGGTACGCGAGCGTGACCATTTCCACATCGCGGTCAGGAAAGAGATGCCGGACTGTGGAAGCGTTATACTCGCCATCTTCATCGAGAATATGCGCGCCCGAGAACTGGCACAGTCCTTGACGCAGATTCACGAGGCCATCCAACGAGCCAACGGGAAAATTCAATACGTGAAAATGTTTTTCCAGATGACGCGCTATGGATTCCAACGCGAGATCGTTACTGCTGGAGACAATCAGCGCAGACTTTTTGGTTTTCGGAAGGATCAATTGTTGAAGCAAAAAAGCGCCTGCTTTGGCTCGATAATATTTTTCCGTCACTTTTCCCGTTTTACGAACTTCAACCATCTCAACAAGGTTTGCGGATTGAAGCGCGAGGATATGATGCCGAACCCGTGCCGGGGATTGCTTGAGGGTCTGTGCCAGTTGCGTAAGCGTAGCTGGCGAAGCCATCAGCAGACATAGGATTTTCATACGGCGCGCGTCCGCCAACAATTTGATTTCGTCGAAAGTGCTCAGGGTTTCGATTTTATCCATACGATTAAGTTTTTCCTTAATTGATTACAATTATAACATGCAAATATTCTTCCATCCAAGTTAAATTAAATAGAGATTAGGGATTATGACCGTTCAGGCGATAGACGGCCGCGTTCTTAAAAGTAGTTTCCAAATGGTAATTGTTGTCTATGAAGCTCAACACTTCTTCAATGTTGGCTGGCAGATACGGCCACTCTTCGTTAGCCGCAAGTTGGGCCGCACGCTTCTTCGGGTCAAGCGACAGAGCCTTGGCGTATTCCATATCCACAATCAGCGCGGGACGATTCTTCGTCAGATCAACAAGGAACTGATTGCTAAAAGTTTCCGATAAGTTTGCATCGAGCAATAAAGGATAGGTGATGTACGCGGTCGGCGAGGCGCGATGCGCCATCAAATTCTCGCCGGGAAATCCCCCCCAGAACAACACCAGATCGCCGGGGTTGGTGTATTTTTCAACGTAAACAGAGATCACGGAATCGCGTTCCACCTCGGAACGATTGAAAAGATTCACAAAAGATATCCAATTTTGAATTGCCAAATCGGTAAGAACAAAAAGGATAACGGCAACCAGCGATGCAAATCCAAGATAATAAGATTCGGACAGCTTCAAGTTTTTGAATTTGGGCACCAAATTTTGAATGGTATAAAAAGTTAATCCGCTCAACAATGCGACGAAGGGCAGCCAATTCACAAAATAATGTCCGTAGTTTCTTTGCGCCGGATCGGTGACCGCCACTGCAAACGGACACCCGATTAATAAAAAGATCAGCATCGCTGATGGTTTTGTTTTGGCGCGCAATTGACGGATCAATAAAAACAATACAACCCCGTAGCCGATCAACCCGATCCACGCAGGAAGGCCGAGATTTTGCAATCCAGCGACCGATCCGGATGCGCCGTTGAAATTCGTTTCGCTATAAATCACATTGTATGTGATGGACGCGTCGAACATCGCTTTGAAGATGCCAAGCGCCCAGAAATAAATGGACGTGATCAGGATGGGAATCAGCGCGCCGATTCCCATCCAAAGCGATTGTCGAAGAAGGACGCGGAAATTTCGCTGAATGATCCAGATCAGCCACAGAGTCAGCACGATGGCGGTTTCCACCATCGCATTATTGGCGCGGAATAAAAAGCTGATCGAGAAAGCCAGCCCGATGATCAAGCCGTCCAAATAATTATCGGGAGATTCTGCAAGCCGCAGAAAAAGAATCAGCGCGAGGAAGTGAAGCGGAAGCGGAAATTCTTCGGTGATGTTCCCGCCTTGGAGTGTGATGTTCAGGCCAAAGGTCCNNGACCGCGCAAAGAGCCGGGAAAACTCCCCACAGTTTTTTTATCAAGAGATAAGATAACCAGGTCGCCGCCGCCAGGCAAATAAATTCGATTGCCCAAATCCCCCACCGCAGACCGTGCGCCGCCCAAAGTCCCAGAGCGTCGACATAAAAAACCGCGGGCGGCTTATGATCCCACGCATCTTTATAAGGAAGTTTTCCCAATACAATTTGCTGACCAATGTAAGAAAAGATTCCGTAGTCGCGGCTCGGCACATTCATGCCGGGATTGGCTTGCGACAAAACGATTAATGACAACACGATAATCAGTAAAGCCAATAAGACATTAGATAAAATCGGAATGTTTTGAAAACGTTTGGATTGAGTGTTGGTCATATAAGATAGTCGAATTATAGCATCTCCAAGAATTCGCTTNNTATACTCATCCAGAGAGGCTGAGGGACCGACCCGATGAAGCCTCGGCAACCGCTCGAACGAGCAGGTGCCAATTTCGGCAGACAACAACGTCTGGGAGATGAGAGCTGACTATGGTTTCATGTCGCCTCTCATTTCGAGAGGCGATTTTGTTGCCAGTGATGTAAAGGTAAAATAATGAACCTCGGTGTGCCGACCTTTGACTAGGATTTCATTTTGTGGCTATAGATAAAATTATAGGCAAATCCAGTACTGGAAGATTTGCAAGGATTAGAACAAATGACACATTACAAAGTTTTGTTTGAAAGCATCGAAGAA
>PLNY01000434.1 GCA_003141915.1 Anaerolineae bacterium
CAACCGTTATGCGGAATCGGCGTGATATCCGACATGGAGCGGACTTTCAAGCCCATGGATTGAACGGCACGGATGGCATTTTCGCGTCCGGGGCCGGGACCTTTGACAAACAGATCCACTTCCTGGATGCCCAATTGCTGTGCGGCCTTGATGGCCTGTTCCGCGGCGAGGCGCGCGGCAAAAGGCGTGCTCTTGCGCGAACCTTTGAAGCCTGCCGAACCCGCGGAACCCCAAGCCACGGCATTCCCTTCCGAGTCAGTCACCGTCACAATCGTATTATTGAAAGATGCAAAGATATGCACCTGTCCAGAAGATATATTGCGCTTTCCTTTTTTAGCGCCGCCAGCTGCGCGGCGTGCGGAGCGTACACTCTGAGGCATAAATCATCAACTCCTATTTTATTTCTTGGTCGCGCCGCGTCGGCGTCCGCGCCCGGCAACCGTTTTCTTCGAGCCTTTTCGGGTTCGGGAATTGGTGCGGGTGCGTTGTCNNCCGATCTCGATCAGCCGCTTGATATTCATCTGCTGTTCGCGGCGCAAATCGCCTTCGACTTTATAATTTTTTGATATGAACTCACGCATCGCCGTGACATCAGCCTCGGTTAAATCCTTGACGCGTGTATCGGGATTCACTTTGGTCGCGGCCAAAACTTCGTGCGCGCGCGTAGGACCGACGCCGAAAAGATACGTCAGGCCAACTTCAACCCGCTTGTTGCGGGGCAGGTCAACACCTTCAATTCTTGCCATAGTCCATTAACCCTGTCGTTGCTTGTGTTTAGGATTTTCGCAAATCACATATACGTGCCCTTTGCGCCGGACGATACGGCATTTGGCACAGCGCTTGCGAACAGATGGTGAAACTTTCATGATGCACTCCTTACTTCTTCATCAGCCAAAGATGTGATTATACAGGTTATTACTTTTTCCGTCCAGTATCCGGTCTCGTTTGGACAGGTCATGGGACAGTCAGGATGAGGGGCTCTCCTTCGGTGACGGCCACGGAATGTTCAAAATGAGCCGTCAATGACTTGTCCGCCGAGACAACCGTCCACTGGTCGCGCAAGGTGCGGGTTTCGTGCGTCCCAACCAAAACCATCGGTTCGATGGCAATGGTCATTCCGGGACGAAGAGGCATTCCGGTACCCGCCGTGCCATAAAGGGGAACTTGCGGGCCCTCGTGCATCTGCCGTCCCACACCATGACTGGTGTATTCGCGCGTAACATGCAGGCCGCGGCTTTCCACATAATTTTGAATTGCCGCCGAAATATCACCCGTGCGATTGCCAACGCGCATCTTATCAATCGCTGCAACCAACGCGCCTTCCGTAATTTCCATCAGGCGCTTCGCCTCTGCGGAAATCTTCCCCACCGCAAAGGTCATTGCCGAGTCAGCCACAAAACCTTCGAATACCGTTCCGCAATCCACAGAGATGATGTCGCCTTCGCGGAGAATCCGCTTCTTGCTCGGAATTCCATGCACCAATTCCTCATTGACGCTGGTGCAGATCGAAGCCGGATACGGCGGCTGGCTGTAGCCTTTGAAAGGCGAATAACATCCGTGTTTCTTCAGCACTTCCTCAGCAGCCGCGTTGAGGTCGGCTGTTGAAACACCGGGCTGTATCATATTTTTCATGGTCGCCAAAATCTCGGCATTGATGCGCCCAGCCTGACGCATGATCTTTATTTCGTCAGGGCTTTTGATATGGATTTGGCGATCCCAACTCATCATTGACTCCAATGCAACCTATCGCGCAACTTTTCTCGTCACGGATAAAAGCGCACCTGTGACTTTTTCAATCGGTTGTGTTCCGTCAATTTCGACCAGTTTGTTCTGTGCGCGATAATAATCAATCAACGGCGAGGTTTGTTCGATATAGACTTTGATGCGATTGGTTACCGTTTCGACCTTATCATCTTCGCGCTGGTAAAGCTCGGAGCCGTCAATATCACATTTGCCGGCAACCTTGGGCGGGTTGAACTTCTCGTGATAAATATGACCGTTCGCCTTGCAGGTCCATCTGCCGCAAATACGTTCAATCAACACCTTCGGGTCGGCATTGATAAACGGAACGAGGTCAACATCACCTTTGAAACCGGCGAGCATTTTGTGTAGCGCCTCGGCCTGGGCCGGGGTACGGGGAAAGCCGTCCAAAATGGCGCCCGCTTTGCAGTCCGGACGGGCGAGGCGGTCTTTAATCATGGCGACCGTTACATCATCAGGAACCAGTTCGCCTTTATCCATATAAGACTTGGCCAGCTTGCCAAGTTCCGTTTGATTTTTAAAGTTCTCGCGAAAGAGATCGCCGGAAGAAACATGGACCAGGCCAGTTTGTTCGGCAAGGGTTTTTGCCTGCGTGCCTTTGCCTACGCCGGGAGGTCCTAGTAGAACGATGTAAGTAGACAAGTTTCGATCCTTCCTTGATTTTGGTTTAGCGCACCAACAAAGAATCTTGATAGCCGTGCAGTTTCATCTCGGCTTCAATATTCAAGAAGGTATCGCGGACCACGCCGACCACGATGAGCAAACCTGCCGAGGAAATTAGGAACAAGCCGGTTGAAGAGGATGCCTGACCGATTCCAAACGCCTTCAGCAAGAGACTTAGCAGGAATGGCAACGCGGCCACAACTCCGAGGAAAAATGCACCCGGGAATGTAATACGCCCTTGAACTTTATTCAGATACTTCTGGGTCGCTTCGCCGGCATGAACGCCGGGGATTTGCGCTCCCTGTTTCTTCAAATTATCGCCATAGTTTTGTTGTTCAAACAAAACGGATGTGTAGAAGAACGTGAACGACACCACCATGAGGAAATACAAGAGCCAATACACCCAGTTACTTGAACCCGTTCCACCGCCCAGGGTATTTTGCACAGAAAGAGCAAACGCTTTTATACCTGCATTGGCAGACTGCGTAAAATAGCTGGCAATGATCGCCGGAAATTGCAGAATGGCGCTCGCAAAGATCAGCGGGATCATTCCCGCGAGATTCACCATCAGTGGAAGCGTACCTTTGACCGGCATGGACATGCGGTTGCCCATCCGGCGTCCCGGATACATGACCGGCACATTGCGGCGTCCCTGCTGGATAAAGACGATCGCATAGATCGTCGCGACAATCACAATAATGGTAAATATCAGCAGGAACCATCGATCTTGTTGGTCACTCATCATGCCGTAAAGACTGGCCGGCATACGGGCAACGATGCCCGCAAATATCACCAGCGAAAGCCCCTGTCCGCGAATTCCATACTCCGAGATCAACTCACCGAGCCAGATGGCAAACATCGTACCGGCGGTCATCACCAAGAGAATGGTCAATGAAGGGAGCCATAAATCACTGCTGAAGCCAAAGGGCACAATCGCTCCCTGTTGCGCTTGAATGGAGAGTGAATTGAAGATGTTGATCTGCCCTACGGCCGACAGTGCCGCCATCGGCACGGCGAGGAAATACGTCCAGCGTTCCATCCACTTCTGGCCCTCGCGCGGGTCTTCCTGCATCCGGCGTTGGAGCGCGGGAATGATCGGGATCAACAATTGCAAAATGATCTGCGCCGTGATGTACGGGTAAACGCCCATCGAAAGCAGAGAGAAGTTGGTTACCGTGCCGCCTGATAATAGATCAAGAAAGCCAAGAAAGCCGGCACTCGAAGCGGCGCTCGCCCGGAAAGCCTTCAGAGCGACAAAATTAATTCCGGGCACAGGCACGTCGGCGCAAACGCGATAGAGGGCGAGAATAAAAAACGTAATCAGCAACTTGCGCCGAATGTCTTCCGACTTCCAAAGGTAACGCCAACCCGAAAACGATGATTTCATCAGAAATCTCCTCGCTGGATCATTGGATCAATTCCACAGAACCGCCGGCTTTTTCGATCTTGGATTTGGCGCTGGCACTGACGCGTTGAACTTTCACTTTGAGCGCGACTTTCAAATCGCCGCGTCCCAAAACAACAACCGGGTCGCGCGGATCTCGAAGCAGGTGCGCGGCTTCGAGCGATTCCAAGGTTACATCCGCATCAGACTTAAATGCTTCCGACAATTGATCCAGATTGATTTCGTTATACGTCACTTGATTCGGCGGAGTAAATCCTTCACCGCGTATGAATGGCAGTCGGCGATAGAACGGAAGATTTCCGCCTTGGGCGTAGATGCGGCCGCCTTCGCCGGAGCGTGCGCCCTGGCCCTTGGTGCCGCGGCCGGCAGTTTTTCCCTGGCCGGCAGATGGGCCGCGTCCCACGCGTTTACGATTTTTCTTCGAGCCCGGATTGGGCACAAGTTCATGGATTTTCATTGCAACCTACTCTTCGATCTTCAGAAGATGAATTACTTTATTTAACATTCCGCGCAGGGCCGGAGTATCCTTATGTTCAATCGTTTGATGCATACGACGCAGGCCCAGGGCAAACACTGTTTCCTTCTGATCCTTGGTATATCCAATCGGACTGCGGACCAGCGTCACGCGGATCGTCTTGCCTGTTATTTCCTTCTTAGGCATGTTGTTTCCTCCGTTCCCAGAACGGCAACAACTCTTCCACCTTCTTGCCGCGGCGGGCTGCTTCGACTTGAACAGACTTCAAACCATTCAAAGCCGCGAAAGTTGCCATCACCACATTCAGAACATTGGCGGAGCCCATGGATTTGGTGAGAATATCGCGTACGCCGGCGACTTCCAAAACGGCGCGCACGCCGCCAGCCGCGATGACGCCCGTACCGGGGGAGGCCGGCTTCAAGAAGACGCGCGCCCCGCCAACGATCCCGAGCGATTCGTGCGGGATGGTTGTTCCCGATAGATTCATCAAGTGAAGATTCTTTCGCGCGCGTTCAGAGGCTTTACGCATCGCATCAGGCACGGCATTGGCTTTACCGCTTCCCATACCGACTGTTCCCTTTTTATCGCCGACGACAACCGTCACGCGAAACCGAAAGCGGCGGCCGCCCTTGACCACTTTGGCGACGCGGGCAATTTCGATCACGCGCTCTTCAAAGGCATCCTGTTGTTCATATTGTTGTTGCTGTTCAGCAACTATTTCTACATCTGCCATGTCAACTCCATGTCGGCCTAGAACTGCAGGCCGCCTTCCCGCGCCCCATCGGCCAGCGCCTTGACGCGTCCCATATATTTGAAGCCGCCGCGGTCGAACACAACCGCAGTAATCCCTTTGTTCTTGGCGCGTTCAGCCACCATCTTACCAACCAGTTTGGCTTGCTCGGATTTCTTCTTATCCTTCACCTGATCGCGCAATTCCTTGTCCACCGAGGATGCCGAAGCCAGCGTATGACCGGCGGCATCATCAATGACCTGCGCGTAAATCTCCGTGACACTTCGGAAAACAGCCAGCCGCGGACGCTGGGCAGTACCAGCCAAATTTAAACGCACGCGCATGTGGCGTCGCTTGCGGGCAATAGAACGATTATTGTTAGCCATGCTTACTTCGCAGCTCCCTTCCCAGCTTTTCCGGCTTTATGGCGAATATGTTCACCCAGGTAATGCAGACCTTTGCCATGATAAGGTTCGGGCGGGCGAACTTTACGAATATTGGCTGCAACCTGACCCACCAGTTCTTTATCAAAACCCAGCACTTTGATCTGACGAGTCTTTAGATCAGTCTCAAAGGATATTCCAGCCGGCGGTTCAATCTTGACCGGATGCGAATACCCGACAAACAACGAAAGATTCTTTCCTTCCATCTCAGCGCGGTACCCCACGCCTTCAATTTCCAGCACGGTTTCAAAGCCCTTGCTGACGCCATGCACCATATTGGCAAGCAAGGCGCGCGTGGTGCCATGTAAGGCGCGCTCGAGCGCATCGTCAGATTTCCGCGTGATGACCAGTTGATTGTTCTCCATCTTGATCTCGACCATCGGGGAGAACCCACGCTGGAGTTCACCCTTCGGGCCTTTCACGCGGACATTCAATCCTTTAACATCCACTTGAACACCGCTCGGAATTTCGACCGGTAATCTTCCAATACGAGACACTTTTTACCTCCTGCTTTCTACCAGACCTTGCAAAGGATCTCGCCGCCCACGCCCAATTGTCGAGCGCGCGCACCGGTCATCACGCCTTTTGGCGTGGATAGAATCGCGACACCTAAGCCTGATAACACCCAGGGAATTTCCTTCTTATTGGTGTAGACCCGGCGCCCCGGAGTGCTGACGCGCTCGATGCCGCTTAATACCGGCTTCCGCTCGCGGCGTTCGCCGATGTATTTGATCTTCAGGCGCAGAACCTTAAAATTGGCCTTTTCGCCATCTACTACTTCAAAGCTCTCAAGGAAACCTTCGTCCTTTAAAATCTTTGCAATCTCAGCTTTTATACTGGAACTGGGCATTGCGATCTGGGACTGCCCGGCCATTACCGCGTTGCGAACGCGGGTCAACATATCAGCAATCGGATCATTAACACTCATGATCTACCTCCACCTACCAGGATGCCTTGACGACGCCGGGCACTTTACCCTGCAAAGCCAGTTCACGGAAGCAGATACGGCACAGACCGAACCGGCGGATATATCCGCGCGGGCGTCCGCAACGCTGACAGCGGTTGCGCACCTGAACGGCCTTACGCCGACGGAGTTCACGATATTGCATGCATTTCTTCGCCATACCTTATTACGCTTCCTTCCCGCTGAACGGCATACCAAGCATCTGCAGCAAAGCGCGTGCGTGCTCATCGGTTTTGGCGGAGGTCACAATTGTGATCTCCATACCGCGCAGTTTATCAATTTTGTCGTACTCGATTTCAGGAAACACCAACTGATCCTTGAGACCCAATGTGTAATTGCCGCGTCCATCAAACGCATTTGCAGAGACGCCGCGAAAATCACGGACGCGCGGCAGAGCGATATTCAACAGGCGATCAAGGAACGACCACATATGGTCACCGCGCAAAGTCACCTTCGCTCCGATCAAACGGCCTTCGCGCAACTTGAAGTTGGCAATAGCCCGGCGGGCTTTGGTGGTAACGGGTTTCTGGCCGGTAATGGTGGTCAAATCGCCCACCGCCGCTTCAAGCGCTTTGGGGTTATCCATGGCTTCGCCCAAACCGATGTTTACCACAACCTTTTCGACATGCGGCACCTGCATCACGTTCTTAAAACTGAACGCCTTGAACAGCGCCGGGGCAATTTCTTTTTGATAACGTTCTTGCATTCTATTCATCATCCATGCTCCACGGCTAATCAATCAACTGCTCGCAACTTTTACAGACGCGATGTGCGCCCGCTTCATCGCGCTGAATGCGGACGCGCGCGGCCTCATTACATTTCGGGCAAACCAGCATCACATTCGAAATATCGATCGGACCTTCAAATTGAATACGTCCCGGATTAACATTTCGGCCAGCCTGCGTCTGCACCTGACGTTGATGTTTGGTACGGATACCTACACCCTGCACCACCACGCGGTTTTCTTTCATCATCACATTGATGACTTCACCGCGCTTGCCCTTGTCTTCGAGGCGCCCGCTAATGACTTCCACAGTATCGCCCTTACGGATTTTCACTCTCATTCCAATACTCCTACAGCACTTCCGGTGCCAGCGACACGATCTTCATGAACTGCTTGTCGCGCAGTTCGCGTGCCACAGGTCCAAAGATACGCGTGCCCTTCGGGTTCTGACCATCTGCATCCAAAAGCACCGCGGCATTGTCATCAAAGCGGATGTAGGAACCATCTTCGCGTCGCCATTCCTTCGTCAGGCGGACGATAACCGCATGGACTACCTCGCCCTTCTTGACTGTGCCTTGTGGCGATGCAGACTTCACGCTTGCCACCACCACGTCACCGATGTGCCCGTACCTGCGCGTCGAGCCGCCCATCACATGGATCACCAGCAGTTCACGCGCTCCGCTGTTATCTGCGACCTTCAACCGAGACTCATGCTGGATCATGACTGATTGCCTCCGGCTTGATCGTCTCAGCCGCTACATCAGCACTCGCGATGGCCTCGACACCTGCATCGGCTGTGCGTGTCTCGCGCTTGACAACGGCTTCAACCACCCAGCGCTTATCGCGGGACAATGGGCGGGACTCAACAATCTGAACCTCATCGCCAATCTGACAGCCAATCTCGTCGTGTGCCTTGACGCGTTTGCTGGAATACACGACCTTCTTATAAAGCGGATGACGAAACTTTCGGACAATTTCTACAACCACGGTCTTGGTCATTTTATTGCTGGTGACCTTCCCAGTGATTCGACGACGATTGTTCATGCTTTACCTTCCGTAACAGCCGCGCCCGTCATTTCATGAAGAATGCTTTCCAAGCGGGCAATGTCCCGGCGCAAAATGCGAATGCGGCTGGTGTCTGTTAACTGACCGGTCACCTGTTGAAAACGAAACTTCATCAGTTCCTCGCGATCGTCAGAGAGTTTCGAGCGGATTTGTTCCGCAGACATGGCTCGGATTTCTTCGGCTTTCATCTATCCTCCTGCCTCGTGACTGCTCACGACTTTGGTCTTAATGGGAAACTTATATTGCGCACCTTTCAGTGCCGCTAAAGCTTGATCAGCCGGCAAGCCGCCCACCTCGAACATGATGCGGCCCGGTTTGACCACTGCAACATAATATTCCACGCCGCCTTTACCAGAACCCATACGGGTTTCAGGAGGGCGATGAGTATACGGTTTGGCTGGGAAGATTCGGATCCAGACCTTGCCACGCCGCTTCATTTCGCGAACGATGACGCGCCGCGCTGCTTCGATTTGGCGCGCGGTGATCCAGCCCGGTTCGAGAGCCATCAAACCATACTCGCCGAACGAGACTTCCGCGCCGCGCAGGGCTTTGCCCTTCATGCGGCCACGCATGGTCTTTCGCCACTTAACACGTTTTGGCATCAACATAGGTATAACCTCATTCCAAAATAACCGACTTATTCGCTGACATAAACGCCTTCAGTCGTCGTCTCCGCTTTTTCCTGTACTTCTTCCGGCACCGCTTCGCCTTTATAGATCCAAACCTTCACACCGATTTGACCGTATGTAGTCAGCGCTTCGGTTTTCGCAAAATCAAGGTTGGCGCGCAAAGTTTGCAAAGGGACGCGGCCTTCGCGCAGCCACACATCGCGCGACATTTCTGCGCCGCCCAAACGTCCGCCCACCATGATCTTGATTCCTTGCGCTCCCTGACGCATGGCTTGTTGAATCGCGCGCTTCATCGCGCGGCGATAAGCGATACGGCGCTCGAGTTGATCGGCAATATTACGAGCCACCAGCTCCGCATCGGTGTCGGGCGAGGAAACTTCCTTCACATCGAGATCGATCTTCTTGCCGACTAATGCTTCTAGCGCCGTGCGAATCTTTTTAATTCCTTCGCCTTTGCGACCGATTAAAATACCCGGCTTGGCAGTATGAATGGCTACGCGGATCTTGCCGGGAAATCTTTCAACGTCCACGCGCGAGATACCCGCTTTACCAGTGGTAAGCATTTCAGGCAATTCGCCGCGTAATTCGCGCACGCGCGTGTTTGCCGCCGCTCCACCTTTGGATGTGCCGCCCAACAACAAATAACGGATGGCAAAATCCTGGTGCAATTGCTCGCGGTATGTTTTGCCTTCTGCGAACCAGCGTCCCTGCCACGGTTGATTAATTCCAAGGCGCATTCCAATCGGATGTACTTTGCGACCCATAAGTTCCTTAGTCCTTTCCTAAGACCCGCGCTCGCGCAGGACAACGGTGATATGAGACTGGCGGCGCAGAATCGGCTTGAAGCGGCCGCGCGCACCAAAACGACGCCACTTTCGAGTCGGCGCTTCGTTGGCAAAAATCTGCGCCACATACAAATCATCCCGGCTGACGCCGAAATTCTCTTCCGCATTTGCTACCGCAGATTCAAGCAACTTGAGAATATCTACGCCGGCCCGCTTATTGGCAAAGCGAAGAGACTCAAGCGCCTCATTTGCGCCTAGGCCGCGCACCGTGTCAATCACGAGGCGAACCTTCTGGGCAGATTGAGGCAAAAAGTTAAGTTCAGCACGAATATCATGTGCCATGGTTTAGCCTCCAGCCGCCGGTGCAGCGGGAGCGGGAGCCGCAGCGGCCCTTTCAGCTGCGGCCGCGTGACTGCGGAAAGTTCGGGTCGGGGCGAATTCACCCAAGCGGTGACCCACCATGTTTTCCGTGATATAGATCGGAACATGGCGGCGTCCATCATGGACGGCAATCGTGTGCCCAACCATCTGAGGGAAAATCACGCTCGCACGACTCCAGGTGCGAATCACTTTCTTCTCGCCTTTTTGATTCATCGCCTCGATGCGTTTGAGCAGTTTCGGTTGAATATATGGACCTTTTTTAAGAGAACGAGACATAGTTACCTTTTACTCTCAGCGCCTAGCGATTGGTCTTACTGCGGCGGCGCACAATATACTGACTCGTCTTCTTATTGCGACGGGTCTTCTTGCCCAGAGTCGGCTTGCCCCATGGACTCTTTGGTCCGGGCAGACCGATGGGCTGGCGGCCTTCACCACCACCATGTGGATGGTCACGCGGGCTCATCGCAGAGCCGCGCACAGTGGGACGAATGCCCATATGGCGCTTACGTCCGGCTTTACCCAACTTGATGTTGCTATGATCCAAATTACCGACAGTGCCAATGGTTGCGTAGCAAACCTGATGGATCAAACGCACCTCACCGGATGGCAAGCGGATCTGTGCAAAATCGCCTTCCTTACCCAAGAGTTGAGCCGCACCACCCGCCGTGCGGACAATTTGTCCGCCTTTGCCTGCCTTCAACTCAATATTATGAATAAGAGTTCCAACTGGAATGTTCGCGATCGGAAGATAATTGCCGGTGCGAATTTCCGCATTGGGGCCAGACATTAGCGTGTCGCCAACTTTCAGATCAAGCGGAGCGATGATGTAACGCTTCTCGCCATCGGCGTAATTGAGCAGAGCCAAACGAGCGGTGCGATTCGGATCATATTCAATCGCGGCGACCTTGGCCGGGATACCGCGCTTCTCGCGCTTGAAATCCACGATGCGTACGAGGCGCTGATTGCCTCCACCGCGATGCCGCACCGTGACGCGTCCCTGCACATTGCGTCCGCCGTGGCGTCCAAGCGAAACCGTCAACGAGCGCTCCGGAGTGGACTTGGTGATTTCTTCGAACGTATTGCCCGTCATCCCGCGTTGACCGGGGGTTGTGGGTTTATATTTTTTAACAGCCATTACTTCACCCCTTCAAAGATCGGGAGGGTCTGGCCCTCCGCAAGGGTTACGATTGCCTTTTTGAAACCAGACTTGCGTACTAAAAGGCGGCGCGACTTTGAGCGCCGTCCACGCTTGGCAGCGGTATTCATAATATTCACGCGCACCACTTCCACATCAAACATGGTTTCAACCGCATCTTTTACCAAGGTGCGATTCGCGTCTTCTGCCACTTCGAATGAATATTTGTTTAGTTTCCCGGAAAGATAACTGGACTTTTCAGTGACCAGCGGACGATGAAGCACATCATAAATAGTCGTCATGGCTTATTCCTTCCCCAAATGCGCCGACAGTGCGTCGAGAGATTTGAGCGGCAGAACGACTTTATCGAAGCCGAGCAAGTCGCGGATATTCAAATAAGAGACGAGCATCACTTTGACATCCGGAATGTTATTGGCTACGCGATTCACATCGTCGTACAACGCGTCTTTTACCGGCATCAGCAATAACGCTCTTGCACCGCCAACCAAATGATTCAATGCGGCAGTCATAGCCTTCGTTTTCATCTCATCAACCTTGATCTCGTCCACCATAACAATGCCTGATTCCGCAGCTTTCACTGTGAGGGCCGAACGCAACGCGGCCAGACGCATCTTCTTCGGCATGGCTTGTGTGTATTTGCGAGGATGCGGCGTATGAATACGTCCGCCGCCAACCCACTGCGCCGCAATCGTCGACCCCTGGCGGGCGCGGCCGGTACCTTTTTGTTTCCACGGCTTGCGGCCGCCACCGGCGACTTCGTGACGCGTCTTGGTCTCATGGGTACCGAGACGCGCGTTCGCCATCTGGCGCTGATACGCTTGATGCATCAAATCCACATTTACTTTGGCTTCAAAGATCATCGCGGGCAAATCCACCTGCTTGACCTTTTCGCCTTGCATGTTAAGAACATCTACTTTCATAATCTATTTTTCCTGTTCCATCAGCGCCTATTGCTTGCGAGTCTCGTTCAATATAACGAGACTTCCCTTGCCGCCCGGCACCGCGCCGTTCAGGCCGATCAGATTTCGTTCCGCGTCTACCATCACGACTTTGAGATTTTGAGCAGTGACACGATCCGATCCCATATGACCGGCGCGGCGTGAACCGCGATAGACGCGGCCCGGAGTTGTGCCAGAGCCGTTCGAGCCTGGAGCGCGGTTCCGATCCGAAGTCCCATGGGTAGCGTCCATTCCATGGAAATGATAGCGTTTGACCACACCAGCAAAGCCTTTGCCCTTGCTGACGCCGACCACATCCACGCGCTCGCCCACGACGAACGTATCCACGGTCACTTTATCGCCGAGGTTGACATCTGGGGTTTTTGTGCGAAATTCGCGCAGGAAACGCAGGGTTGGAATTTTATTTGCTGCAAAATGTCCCCGTTCGCCATTGCTTAAGCGCTTGGGATGAACTTCTGAAAAACCCAACTGCACCGCAGAATACCCTTCCTTCTCCGGTTTGCGAATCTGTGTAACGTAACATGGCCCAGCTTCGATGAGCGTCACAGGATATGCGACACCTTGATCATCGAAGATCTGGGTCATGCCGATCTTCTTGCCAATCAGCCCTTTTAACATGATCGATTTTTCTCCTTAAAAAGTTTTGCGAGACTGTCAGACCGGGCTTGGCCTGCATCATCTCCGGACAACGCAGTCAAACGGTTTAGCGGGACGTGTAGTATTTTAGAGTCACGCGTAGAGCCGTTCTTGCATTGTCGAAATTTAGAGAATAGCCAACGCTTGCATTCGCTATTCTCCATTCACTATTTATATCTTAATTTCAATATCCACACCCGCAGGCAGATTAAGTCGCATTAACATATCAATCGTCTTGGAGTCTGGATCCAAAACATCAATCAATCGATTATGTGTCCTGATTTCAAAATGCTCGTGCGAGTCTTTATCTATAAAGGCCGAGCGACGTATTGTAAATCGTTCTATCTTGGTTGGCAAGGGTACGGGACCCACTACATGAGCGCCAGATCGTTCGGCAGTTTCGACAATCCGTTTGGCGGATTGGTCGAGAACACGATGATCGTAAGCTTTAAGACGGATGCGTATTTTTTGTTTAGCCATTTTTTATTCCAGAATTTTGGTAACGAC
>PLNY01000254.1 GCA_003141915.1 Anaerolineae bacterium
TCCTCGCCGCCGAAGGGCGGGTTCGTCACGATCACATCGAAGCGGTCTTTCTCACCGATCTCGTTCAGCGGATTCTTCAGGGCGTTATCGCGGCGGATGTTGGGCGTTTCGATGCCATGCAGCAACAGGTTCATCGTGCTGAGCAGATACGGCAACGGCTTCTTCTCCACGCCGAACAACGTCGCGGTTTGCAGGCTCTTCTGCTCTTTGGAATTTTTGACCTGCGGCTTNNGGACTCTGTCTACGATCAGTTTTACTACCGGACGCGGTGTGTAAAACTCGCCCGAGTCGCCTGCCGCGTCGCGCATTTCCTTGAGCATCGACTCATACAAATGCGCCAGCGTGAAGATCTCATCCTTCGACTGAAAGTGGATGTTGTCCACCAGGTTGACTACATCCCGCAGCAGATAACCCGAGAGCATCCGGTTGAATGTTTCTTTGAAAACTTCCGCAACCTTCAAGCGTTCATCCGAACCCGATAGCGAACGCAACGCGGGCAACAAGCCATCATTGATGAACTTGATCAAGTCCTCGCCGGTTGCGCCGTTATCTTCATCCGATGCCCAATCCCGCCAGCGATACGGTGAAGGGATCACCAGCTTATACTTCTCGCGTGAAACCTTCGCATCCTCCTCGCGGCGCATCTCTAAATCGTCATAGCACTTCAAAAACAAAATCCACGAGAGCTGCGGCAAGCGATCTAAATCGCCATTGAGTCCCGCGTCCTTCCGCATAATGTCCCGGGAGGATTTAATCAGCGAAGAGAGCGAGGCTTTGGTATTTACCCCTCCCCGTCCCTCCCCAAATCCAAAGGATTTGGGGAGGGTGCCCGCAAGGGCGGGTGGGGTAACATTTGGGGGAGGTGCCGCTCTTGTCCGCTGTTCTTTGCGGATAGCGGCGGTAGGGGTGGGAAGGGCTTTTGTTTTTTGTCTGGGCATGATGTTCCTTGATGAAATGAATTATTCCAACAAACCATGTTCTATGGCTTTGGCAATTGCACTCGTTCGATTGGATACCTTAAGCTTTTCGTAAACGCTCGAAAGATAATTGCGGACAGTGCCGCTTCCAAGTTCGAGTTCATCTGCAATTTGTTTATTGGTCATTCCCTGTCGAGCCAGCCTTAATACTGCAATCTCCTGATCACTCAAACTGAAATGTAAATTGTCCACCATTTTCAATAAGTCTTGTTGACTCAAATCCCCGAACTCAGTGATGTTCTTGTCAAGGAAAGTAACCAGAATCGATTGCTTGGTTCCAGCGGGTAAATCAAACTTCTCAAGGAATGTAACGGCATTATCTTTTAGGATGGCTCTGACTGTCAACATGATGACACCTCCAGCTATTCATATAAAAACTTCTGCATTTCATCCACAGCTCGCAGCAACTTAAAAACATCCTCCTGAACGCGTGCGTTATTCAGGAGGAGCGATTTTGGTCAACTCTTCGATCAAAGGCGGGAGTTTATTTTGAACCGTGTCCCATACCTGATTGATATCTACAACATCATACTCATGGATAACAAGGTTTCTCATGCTGGTCATTTCGCGCCAGGGAATTTGCGGATACTTGTTTCGTGTTTCCTCGGAAACCCGCCGCGCGGCTTCCCCAATGATTTCAATCCGCCGCACCACCGCGTCCTGACATTGAGTGTCCTCATAAAACTCATCCCAGGATTTATCGAAGACATAGTCTAAAGCAATCTTCGCCGACTCAAGAATATCCACTAAGTAGGTATCATCGCGCGACATGGATCACCTGCGCTGAATCGAGGATGTTTTTTCGTCTGAGATAATTGCGACTATTTTCCAAACCGCGTTTACTAATCAAATCCACCTCGCGTCCAAAGATGGATTTCAGCTCATCCTGCATGTGAACCATATCAAACAAAGTGATGTGTGCCTGCGGCGCAAACGACACCAGCACATCTACATCGCTTTCGGGACGAAAATCAGCACGCAAAGCTGAACCGAAAATAGCAAGCTCTGAAATATTCCAGCGTTTGCAGAACTCGGCAATTTTTACTTTGGGGACTTTGACCTTCATCCTGTTCATGTCTTAATTATAACTCGCGATGTCATTGCGAGACGGTGATCTTCCGTCGAAGCAATCTCCTCTCGATTAGATAATTCCCATTCAACAGGAGATTGCTTCGCTTCGCTCGCAATGACATCTGATATTTATTTTTTCGCGGCCTTCAATACAGACGGCAATAGAGATGACGCCTCGCGCACCTGTTCGGTGGAACAGGAGAAGGCGAAGCGAATGTGTCCGTCGCCGGACGCGCCGAAAGCAGATCCGGGCGAAGAGCCGATGCCGGATGCATCAATCAGGTAATTCGTCATCGACCAATCATCGGTCTTGCCTTGATAGCCGGGCCAATCGGGTGTGATGCGCGCCCATATATAGAACGCGCCGCCCGCCTTGAACGGCTTGACGTACGGCGATTCTTCCAGTGCCGAGAATAGCATATCGCGCCGCATTTGATATTCCTGCGCCATCGATTTTGTGAAATCCTGCGGCCCATTGAGCGCTGCCGTCGCGCCGTACTGCGTCACCGAGTTTTCGCCATTGATGGTACAGCGCACCAATTTTTTCAAACGTTCCAGCAGGAGTTCATCGGTGGTGACCATATAACCGATGCGAAGTCCGCTCATGGCATAGGTTTTCGATAGCGAGAAAATGCTGACGGTGCGGTTTTGCGCGGCGGGCAATGAACCCAGGCTGACATGTTTCCGTCCGTCGAAGATGACATGCTCATACGCTTCGTCGCTGACCAGAAACAGGTTGTGTTTTTCTGCGAGCGCGGCAATCGCTTCGAGCGTGGATTTGCTTACCACCATGCCGGTGGGATTATGCGGCGTGTTGATGAAGATTGCTCTGGTTTTCTTTGTGATGGCGGCTTCGATGTCCTCGGGGCTGTAGAGATAACCCTCGTTCTCGCGCAAACGAACCGGCACGGGAACGCCGCCGCCCAAGCGGATGTTCTCGGCGATTTCCGTCCACATTGGGTCGGGCAGAATCACTTCATCGCCAGGATCGAGCATGGCGCGGAAGATGATGTTGAGTCCGTTCATCGCGCCGTTTGTGACAATAACGTGATCCGAATCGGGGACTTTCAAGCCGTTCTCGGTCGTGACCTTTCGGTAGATTGCCTCACGAAGAGGCGGAATCCCGGTCGAGGCGGTGTAATGCGTCAGCCCATCCCGCAGCGCTTTCTCCATCGCCTCGCGCGCGGGAACAGGAATATCGAACGATGGGTCGCCTGATTCCAATCGCAAAACCTTGTGTCCCTTGGCCTGTATTTCGAGCAGGCGGTCGCGCACCTGCACAATGGCTCCCAATGAAACCTGATCAACTACGTGAGTCACGGCTCCTCCTCCAAATTACTTAAATTCCCGCCATTCTATCCGAATGGGAGGATTATTGCAAATGTGATTTTTATTTCGCTACCGTACATTTTATGCACGATGAATAAAAATA
>PLNY01000233.1 GCA_003141915.1 Anaerolineae bacterium
AGATTGTCGCCTTCGATGATGAGATTCTCGGTCGTATCAAACTCAACGCTTTCATCAGGCACAGGAAGTAATGTTCCCATGCTGGGAGATTGAATAGTTTTGAAACATTCCGCCTTGCCGGGCCAGGTCATGCCATAGTGTTCTCTACCAACATCAATTGTCCCGCCTAAAACGAGTTTGAGTTTATCGAAATCAATCTGTTCCCCTTCGGTGCGAATCTCAGGGAAGAGTCGCAGGAGTTCGGCGGTCTTGTCCGCGGGAATATTGTGGGAGGTGAGGTCTAGGGGTTCGGGATTGGTCATAGTTCGTTTTCCTCAAGATCTACTTCTATATCATCAATATCTGCTTCTACGATGTAAGCCTGGCGGGCAATTGTTTTACCAGTTGCTTGTTCAATATGAGATAGAAGCGCTTCGCGTCGTTTGCTAAAGAAGCCTTCAAAATCATCTGCTGTCATAGCGTCTGTGTCGATCACATGCGACCGCAGAATATCCAATTGACGAGGTAACTCGATACCTTCTTTTTCGCGCAATTTCTTTAAGTATGCGCTTGGGGCATTTCCACCGATAATGCGGTTGGTTTGATATGACAGGGCGGTCTTGTTGATGATAGCATCAAACCGTTGCGGCGGAATATTATTAGTCTTACACCACTTCTGTGGGAAGATGTGGTGTATATCAATATATTCATCAAAATATGTCTGAACTTCAATAGGTACCCCCGAACGAAAGTCAAGGCAGCCATCCCGCATGAGCAAGGCAAAAATGCCCTTGTATGCCGCGCTATTACGACTTCGTAGTGAGTCAAGCCTTGAGGAAGCGAAATTGCTATCAGTAATTGTCAAAGGCTCAACGCCTCCATCCACCCAATTGATTACATCGACAACATCTCGTGCAAAGCGTGTTTCGATGGCACTTCCGTACAACTCACCGAACACTCCACACCAATACCAATTAGCAAGTTTATTTCTTGTATTGTCGTTTTGCCATCGGTTACCAAGAATAGTCAGAATGACTGCCAAAGGAACGACCTGGGTACTATAGGGAAGGTCTCGGCTGGTAAATATCTTCTGTTGAAACAAGAATTTAGCGGCTTCAAAGAAGGCTTTTGTGGCAGGCTCGACCATTTTTTGTAATCAGAGAGACTTAGCTTCAAAATGTCATTACGTTTACAGCTTACAGCAATTTCCTTGTCAGGCTCGTTTTTTTTGCGTTCATAAGTTGCTAGCAGGGCAATGGCTTGTAGAAGTTCATCGGCACCAACAGCGTGTAATACGCGTTGTTCATGCAGACGATCCTTGCGACCTGTTCCAATTTTGCGCCCACGCTCGTCCAACTTTCCTTCCCAATCTTCGCGCAGATTGAACCCTTCTGCGGCAAAGCTCGCGGTCATCAATTCAAATACACTAAGCGGAACACCCCCTGTATTTACCTTTTCAAACACCTGGCAGACAGCAACTTTTGGCGTTCCCTTCAATAGCTTTATGACAGGTACTTGATACTGCTCAAATCGTTTGATAATACTTTCGTCAAACTCATCAAACGTCTTGATCTTTTCCATATCATAGTTCCAATATTTACCAAAATTCCGGCGCCAATCGGAAGAATTAAAAACTAACGATACGGGGAAAATCATGTTTTTAAATTCAGTTTCAGGCGTGGAATAATCGGCTATCACCTCATTTCTAAAATTCTTAATCTTTCGATCCTCAGGAATGCTCAAAATCGCATCTTCACGATCTATATTTTGATCAAGAGCTTTTTTCATGTCAATATAATACCAGCGGAAGATTTCCTTCTTTCTAATGTCACGCGTTTTTACTACCCTTTTTAGAAATAGTGATTGATAAAGCGATGTAATACGTTGTTGTCCATCGAGGATAAATCGTTCAGGCTCTCTCTCAAGTGCCAGTTCCACACCTTCCACGGGGCGCGGTTTGAAACGGACATCTGGATTTCCGTTTTCCAACATCATAACTGCGCCAATTGGATAAGAAAGGGATACGCTGGCGAGCAGGCTGATAATATGTGGGTCATCCCAAACCCACCCACGCTGGAATTCAGGTAATTGATATCGGCCATCTGAAACAATTTTTAGAATCTCATGCAGGGATTCTTTATCGCTTGTGAAGGTTGTCATACCGTCCATGATTGCGTCCTCTTATTCTAAATTCCATTTGATTGTGAACAAATTGAATGATTCCGATTGCTTTTCCAAACGTTTGCCCACTTCATCAAGCAGGTTATCTTTTTGTTTGTCCAGTTCCCTACTTGCCACATCATAATTTCTCCACGCTTCATCACGTTTGGTTTCCAATTTACGAAGAGATTGCTGCTTTTCCAGTTTTTCAGGCAGGTTGGGTGCCAGGCGGGCGGCTTTGCGCGTTTCCTTGATCGCCTCGTCCAATTCATCCAATTCTACCTTTAACGATGTGCGCCGATCCTGTGCCCAATGGTCGAGTTTATCAATCTCGATTTCGAACCAGTTGGCATTACGTGTTTCCAATTCTTCGAGTAAAGCTTTTTGTTTGTGAGTAATGGATTCTGCTAACTGGTCTTCCACATCTTGTGGAACAATAAGGCTTTTGCCTTGTATCGCAGGCACGTCAAACAACCGCCTGCATTGGTCTTCATCCAGAGATTTGCCATCCTCCGTGAAGCCCGTCAAAAGTAAAGTGTCTTCTGTTTCGAGCGCGCTAATTGTAAACTGCGAGCAAATCAGCCAACCTTGTTTTCCGCTCAAAGAATCGAGGATGGAAATATGCTTTCCGCTTTCAGTGTACTCAAAGGTCAGTTCACAGGTGGGTGTTTCAATCTTACGCGCCTGCTCCAAAATACGCTGGGCCAATGGGTGACCCACGCGATATGTATTAACCTCATTGACGTTCTTACCCATTCGATAAGGTCCGGGGTGAATGTTCTCTCCGGCGAATGGATTGCGATGCAACAT
>PLNY01000350.1 GCA_003141915.1 Anaerolineae bacterium
CGAGCGGAGCGAAGCAATCTCCTCGCGTGACATTTTGATGACTACATGAGATTGCTTCGGGCTTTGCCCTCGCAATGACATGTTGATAGAAAAATAAAAAAAGCCGTCCGCAATTGGGACAGCCTCTCATTTCGACAAAGGTGAAACTAACGCTCATCCCAAGCGCGACAAAACATCTCCATTTGCATTCGCATGGACATGGTCATTGTCACCATTGGGGAAGAACAGAAATTCATGGGCAATATTTTACTACAATAAATCTTTTAACGCAGCGAAAGGCGAGTCGTTTGACTCGGGACGATGACCGCAATCGGCGACGTTCAGGTCTTGTCCGCAGACGGGACATAACCCTTTGCAATCCGGTTTGCAAATGGGATTGATCGGAATTTCAAGCAGGGCATATTCTCTAATAAGCGGCGCCGCATCAATTTGCGCGTCCTCGGGGACGATCAATCCAGAGTCGCTGACCGATTTTTCGTTGAATGCATAAAGCTCGGTTAGTTGCCAATTAAGTAGATTGCTGAATTCTTTCAAGCATCGAACGCATTCAAGCGTCATCGCGCCTGAAAACTTTCCTTGAACCAATAGACCTTGTGGCGTGCGGCTGATCTCGATCAGGCCGTTGAAGTTTTCCAGTTCAAGATCATCATCGAGTTGAACATTGTCGAATTCAAACGGGAATTCATAATGAGCGCCGACTTCTTCATGGATGATGAAGCCGACATTGATGCGGAAAGGGCGGCGGGGATTAACCATTCGGGCCTTGGGTATTTCTTGTCGCTCTGAGCGTAGCGAAGAGTCTTGCTTTTATCGAATGGAGATGCTTCGCTTTGCCCAGCATGACATGCCAATTCATAGAAACGTTAACAGGAATGTCAATGCAGATCAAACGTTTCGATCCACAATGTACTTTACCAGATTTTCCAGCCCTTCGCGCTCCGAACTGGAATCAAAACCTTCCAATATTTGCAAGGCACGCGCGGCGTGTTGTTTTGCTTCTTCCATTGCTTTTTTCACCGCGTCCGTTTTGCGGATGGATTCAACCAGCCTCTGCATACGTTGCTGGTTCCCCCAGCCGCCATCGATCAGTGATTTGACATCTTCGTCATCAGGACAGGCTTCCGCGTAATAAATTGCCGGAAGTGTGACCAGCCCATTGAGCAGGTCCGAACCGACCGGTTTGCCGACGGTGGATTCCTCGCCGGTGAAATCCAGAATATCGTCCACGATTTGAAAAGCCATGCCGGTTTCATAGCCAAACTTGCGCATCGTTTCAACTGTTGAATCGCCTACGGGGCTGATCATCGCCGCCGCCCGGCTGGCCATTTCAAAAAGAGAAGCGGTCTTGGCATAGATGCGTTGTTCGTAATTTTCGCGATCCACCACGCCGCGCGCCGAAAACATTTGAGTCAATTCACCGTTGACAATGACCGCCAATGTCCCGGCGAAAAATTTCATCAACGGTAAATGATTTGTGTCCGCGGCAAGCTGGGCGGCGCGGGCGAAAAGAAAATCGCCGGTCAATACGGTTGCGGCGGGCGACCAGCGCGCGTTTAAAGTCGGCATGCCGCGGCGCAACAGCGATCCATCGATCAAATCGTCATGAACGAGCGTTGCGGTATGAAGTAATTCCAAGGCAGAGCCAAGTGTAACGAGTATATCTTCCGGCGCGCCCAGCATGTTTCCAATGAGCAGGGCGATCACCGGGCGGATTCGCTTGCCGCCCGAAGCAAGGATTTGCCCGAGTGCCGCGCGCAAATCCGGATGATGACCATCCGCCTGTGCCTGTAGCCGCGCTTCGACGAGTTGAAGTTGAACTTGTACCGGTGAAATAAATGTAACGTTATTCAAACAGACTCTCTCCAGGAGAATAGTCGCGCTGCGTTTTCGGTTGTTGCGGCCGCGATTTCCTGCGTGCCTCGAGATTGGATCTCCGCAATTTTATCAGCAATATGAAGCACAAAGGCGGGTTCGTTCCGTTTTCCTCGATAAGGCTCCGGTGTGAGATACGGTGCATCGGTTTCGATGAGCAACCGCTCCAACGGTAGATTACCAATCACCTGACGCTTCTTCTCGGCATTTTTATACGTGATCGGGCCGGTAACGCCGATGTAGAATCCGAGATCGATTGCGCGCTTGGCCGTTTCGATGGACCCCGAAAATGAATGCAGGACTCCGGTTCGTTGTTCTAGCGCTTCATTCCTCGACCGCAGGCCGGATACCCATTCCTCCAGAATTTTTATCAAGTCCTCGGAGCACGTGCCTTGCTCCGCGTCTTCTTTCTCGCGGCTATGAATGACGACCGGCAATTCCAATTCCGCCGCGAGATTCAATTGTTCTTTTAAGATTGAGATTTGTTCTTCGCGCGGGCTTTTATTCCAGTAATAATCCAAGCCGATCTCACCGATGGCAGCCACTTTGAGACTCTGCGCCGCTAATTCTTTCAACGCCGAGATGGTTTGTCCATCCCACGACTCTGCTTCATTTGGATGCACACCGACCGCCGCATAAAGCATGGGATTCGATTCAGCTAATTTAACGGCGACCCGGCTCGAGGTCCCGGTAAGAGACGGGACCAGAATACGCGTTACGCCCGCGTTGATCGCGCGTTGAATCACTGCGTCACGATCCGCATCGAATTGCTCGAGATCCAAATGGCAATGAGTGTCGGTCAGTTTCATAGGAATACTCCAGAGAGTTCCAGCTGTTAAGTTTTTAGACCTGCAACCTTCAATCCGTCTTTCAAAATTGCCTGCACTTTATCCTGATGCGCCGTCTCGCAATAAACGCGCATGATGGGTTCGGTGCCGCTGAAACGGATGAGCATCCAGCCGCCATCTTCCAACTTAAATTGAAAACCGTCCACGGTAACAAGTTCGGTGACTTTCAATCCGCCCATTGTTTTTGGATTCGCTTTCAGGATGGTTTCTTCGCGGGTTTTCCGGTCGCCGCTGAACGGTGTGTCGATGCGATCATAATAATGCGCGCCAACTTTATCGAACAACATCTTAAGCAATTCGGTTGGCTTCTTACCGGTGCGCGCCATAAAGTCGAGCATATATAACCCGGCCAGGATTCCATCGCGTTCAGGGACGTTGCCGCGAAAGGCATAGCCGCCGCTTTCCTCGCCGCCGATCATGGCGTCCGTTTCCATCATTTTTGGCGCGACGAATTTAAATCCCACGCCGGTTTCATAGACCGGCACATTGTAAAGCTTTCCCAATTTGTTAAGCATCGTTGTGGTCGAGAGCGTCTTGACAATTGCACCGCGCTCGCCGCGTACTTCAAGCAGATAATAAGCCAATAAAGCATATACGCGCAGTTGGTTGACGAATTCACCTTTCTCGTCGCCAACGCCCAAACGATCCGCGTCGCCGTCNNACGGTTGCTTTCAAGCCAACATCGATGTTTGGCGGAATGGGTTCGGGACGCTTCATCTCGGGGAACAACGGATTGCGCCCGCTATGAATTTCAATTACTTTCGTTTTGCCGCCGTCCAATAAACCGGCAAACCATCCGCCGCCATTGCCCCACATTGAATCGACCATGATGGTGAAACCGGCGTCTTTTAGTTTTTGGAAATCAACCAGCTTTTTAATGTGCTCGATATACGCTTTCGATGCGTCGAACTTGACGATGGAACCGTCTGTTTCTGCTTCGCTTTGCGATTTGCGTTTTACATTTTTTACATCTTCAGGAATCAACGCTTCGATTCTTTTCAAACCATCGGGATCAATTGCGCCGCCGTTCTCGTCGCGGACTTTGAATCCGTTATCCGTTGCAGGATTATGCGAGGCGGTGATGTTGATCGCGCCACATGCTTTTTTATCCACCACCGCGTACGCGATGACTGGCGTAGGCGTGGCGCCATCGGTCAGCCAAACCTTNNTCAGCTGCGGCTGCAGCGAAGAATTCGCTATCGAAGCGTTTATCGTAGCCGACGACGACCCATTGTCCCTGTTGGCCTTTCTCGAGCAGATAAGAAGCAAAACCCTGCGCCGCGCGGCGAACGTTATCGAAGGTGTAATCCTCGGCAATCGTGCCGCGCCAGCCGTCCGTACCGAATTTAATTGTGTAAGACATATCTGTAATCCTCCGAATGAATTATAGTCATTATTTGAGCGGTAAATGGATGTATTTTATTATCCTCAAAATAATTAACAGCCTATTCCCAGAGAGGGCGATTGTGAATAGAGTACTGCTGATAATCGAGCCAGTTACCAGGAGGCCGCTCAGCGCTGCGAATGACACTCGAACGATTGCAGATCGGATCGCTTGATATCCTCCCCAAAAACCGATCGTAGAGAGTAAAAGCAACGACGGCGCAATATCCATTAGGTAGCGCATCGCTGCAAAATAAAACACTAGAAGTAGAATAAAAGATATGCAGGTTGCACCAGTTAAGGTGATGATTAACCAATTTAACAATTCCGGTTTATCATCGTTTTTTGGATCGGCAGTGATTTTTGAGCTTTTATGATTAATGAATAAGGCAATAGGGATGACTGCAAGGAGCGAATATGGAACAACAATAAGCAGCCCCACCATTCTTTCATTGGATGCGATGTTCTCAATCGGCTTAACGTAAGGGAAGCGAGATGCCGTTGCGAATGCGTGGGTTAAGTAATTGTATAAATTCTCTGTAATGTATCCTGTTGAAAATGAATTTGTAAAATTCGAATAGTCTACGTTGGTCAGTTGATAACGGAGTCCAAACTCAAATATGGACCCGAAGCGCGCCCAGTTATACCATGCGAGTCCGATGCCACAGATCGCGACCGGCAGTATTGGCGCTAATACCGTAAAGGCTGTTTTTCTCGAAGCTGTTAACGGCCAATCTTCTCTGACAGCTTTTATTAGAACCATAATCAGGATGAAGGCTATTGCAGGCGCAAGAGTAATTCGTGAGCCGATAGCGCAGGCCCAGTGAATGCCGGCTGTGGTCAGCTTGAAGGTTCGTAAGGTGCGGTTGGCAATAGCCATATAAGCCCAGTAGCATCCTCCCATAAAGAAAAACTGACCGCTGCTAATACTTGCCTCATATATTCTTGGTGTGGAGAGTATCCATGTAAATGGAATGGCTAATCCCATTGTTATTATCGCGATTATAAACATCCATGCCGGTAATTTCTCAAAGAAGCGGCGCCAAATTGCATATAAGAACGCAACAGTGTAAAGAAACATCCCTGAAGTAAAGATGAAGGTTAGATGCTGATCCCCAATCTTGGATAATAGATTGACGTTGAATATAGTTAACAACAGAGCAGGCGTCGGCCCCCAGTAAAGATAGAACCTGCCGTCATAAAGGGATGTATCCCATGGGAAAGCAATACCGATCCGTGACTGATAATTATAAGGATTTTTCAAGGCTAACAGGGCCGGGTCTGGTATCCCTTTCAATGAAAGTTGACCGTCCTTGAATGCAACCGCAAGTTGGCTGTAATAATTATTATCGAAGGCGAGAACTCTGGTCTTGAGACACCATAAATAGTTGAAAAGAACGAACAGGATCGCTAATATTGACAGGAAACAGAAAGCATTAGACTTCGTATTTGTTTTCCGCTTTGAAGAATTGATCCAGGGGAGATTGTTCATTTTTGCCAAATCATTCAGTATATTCGAGTCGATGAGTAATATTTAAACAAGTTGGGTAATATTATATTNNATAGAATTGCAAGGCATAAAGAAAAGAATACAAATAAATAGCGAGCGAGAGAATTATGGCGCAGATAATAATACGCTTGCCAAAACCCTAAAACTGAGAGCAAGACGAGAGATGGGGTGAAGTCGGCTTGATACCGCATGATGGCATAGAAGAAAAAAAGGAGCACTGCGAATGGAATGAAGCTGGTCCCGATCAAACATACGGTAATCCAAAGGAATAGTTTATCGTCCCGGCTTGATGCCTTCTTTTCTTTCTTTATGAATCTTTTTACAGCGGATGAGAATATACTTGCAACGGGGATAATGGCAAATAAAACGAAAGGCAAGCTGAATATTATTCCTGTAATTATCTCCGCATCATAAATGTTTGGCGTACCAGCACGCAGTGCTAATAGGCTCTGTCCTTTCTCGGGTACGATGAACGGGAAAGCGCTTATTATTTTTAGCGGATTGAACAAATAGTTTTGAAGATTTGGCAGGATGTAGGATTGGGAAAAGGTCATGTTGTAGAGGCGATTGAGATCAAGATCGGTTAGTTGATAACGGAACCCGGTCTCGAGGACGGAGCCGAAGCGCGCCCAGTTGTACCAGCCCAATCCCAGCATCCCTAATCCTAGCGGTAAGCCCAAGGCAATGAGCTGTGATCCGGAATTTGGCAGTTTTTTCAGCCCTTTATCATTTGCTATGATCCATAAAAATGTCATCGCAATTAGAAACACTGCTGGAATCATCAACGTTGTTCGTGAGCCTGTGGCGCATACCAAAAAAATGCTGGCCAGCATCAAGCGCCGTTTGGAAACAGGCGTTTTTTCAATCGCAGAGAATGTAAAATAGAGTTCCCCAATAAGGAAGAACTGACCGCCCGTNNTGTAAGTAATAGGATTAGCAAAAGCCGCAAGCAGGACGCAGAGTAGAACTAAAGAGATCGGTACCTGTTGAAAGAAACGGTGCCAGATATCTATAATTAGCAGGGTGCTGAATATCAATATCCCTGCCGAAAAAGCAAAAACCAGATATTGGTCTCCGATCAACGGAGGAAAAATGAATTTGACCCCGGCTAAGACTATTGCTGGGACTGGACCCCAATAAAGGAAAAACCTGCCGCCATAAAATGTGATATCCCAAGGAAACGAAGCATTGGCATCTTTTCTTTCCTTATGGGAGTAGGGATACGGTAAGGCCAACAGGGTTGGGGATGGGCTCTCTTCGAGCCATAGTCTTCCGTGTTGAAAGGATGTGGCTAACTGGTCGTAATAGGTAGTTGTTATTGATAACTGGTTCTGTTTGCCGAAGCTTAGATACCAGGCATAGGTCATTAGCGAAAGCAAAACGGCAAATATTCCCATTAGATACATTTGCCGTAGTTTGGGTACGAAAAAGAAATTTGCGGCTTTACGAAACCACTGCCTCAGACTATTCCAATTCATAAATTTTCTTCATCTGTTCTTAGTGTGAAACCCTGAGTAAGTGATCGAAGAATTCAGCAATAAGGTTAAATAATTGAGGATTAAGTTGTTGAAACCCGTTGCTGTAACCTGTCATAGCCAACAGCATGCTTATCATGATCGATGAAATTGCCGTACCTATAGAAAAGAATATATATGAATAACGACTGATGGGATTCTGGCGTAGGTAACAATAACCCTGCCAAAATCCCAGCGAAGAAAGCAAAGTAAGGCTTGGGATGACATCGGCCAGAAAACGCATGGTCTCATAGTAATATACTAAAATGGAAGAAAAAGTTAAGAATACAACTCCGGTCAAACTGAGTCCGACCCATTCCAACAAGTTTCTCGATCTTTCCCCGCTTTGGGCTTCCGAGGCCTCCGGCGCAGTTTTCAAAAACCTTCTTTTTAGCCACGCCAACGGAGGAATGATCGAAAAAATCATAAACGGAGCAGAAAATACTATTCCGGTTGTCCTTTCTGAATTTAGGGGAACGGCGGAGCCTGTACGGAAGGAAATATTTTTTCCTACCTCCGCAAACAGATAAGGAAAAGACGGTTTGACTTGAAAATGGTTGAGCAGGTAATTATATAAATTTGGTATTAGATAGTTGGACGAAAATAACTGGACATGACTAAGATCGGTTCCGCTAAGCATAAAGCGATATCCAAATTCGAGCGGAGAGCCAAAACGCGCCCAGTTATACCATCCCAATCCTAGCAGGCTGATCAATAAAGGAAGCGTCGAACAGGCAAGCAAGAGCGCTAGCCTGAGCCGATTTTCTCGAAGATATTTAATTAGGTAGAGCAACGCCATCAGAACGAGAAAAGATACTGGAAGTAGAAGAGTGATT
>PLNY01000232.1:0-2913 GCA_003141915.1 Anaerolineae bacterium
CGTTTAACGGGCAAAGGCATGACGACCGTTGTAGGTCGCATCCGCCGCGATCCACTTTTGAGTCTTAAGTTTGTCGTGTTATCGCACAACACCATCCGCGGCGCGGCAGGCGGATCCATCTATAATGCGGAATTATTGGTAAAAGAGAATCTGCTATAACCCTTGACAGAAAACAAATCATTTGATATAAACCGCCGCTAACAACAAAATACTCGCTCTTATCCAGAGAGGCTGAGGGAACGGCCCGATGACGCCTCGGCAACCTGACGCAAGTCAAGGTGCCAACTCCGACAGTGAATAGCATATGCTATTCAACCACTGGAAGATGAGAGGATGGTATACGCGTGTACCTCTTCTTGACTTTCAGAAGAGGTATTTTTTTATCTCTTCTGAAAGGCGGGTAAATTCATACAAGGAGAGAAAATACAATGTCTGCATCAAATGATCGTAAATATGGTTTCGCCACCCGCCAGCTTCACGCGGGCTACAGCCCAGATCCCACCACGGGAAGCCGTGCCGTGCCGATCTATCAAACAACGAGTTATCAGTTCAAAAGCACGGAGCACGCCGCGAATTTGTTCGCGCTCAAAGAGTTAGGAAATATTTACACCCGCATCATGAACCCAACCACCGATGTGCTGGAACAGCGCATCGCATCGTTGGAAGGCGGCGTGGCGGCACTCGCGGCCAGTTCGGGTCATGCCGCACAAGCCCTGGCCATTTTCACCTTGTGCAAGGCAGGCGACCATATCGTTTCGTCGAGCCGTTTATATGGCGGCACCTACAATCAATTCCAGTATACGTTTCCGAGACTTGGCATTGATGTCACTTTTGTAGATCCGACCAATCCGAAGAATTTTGAAAAAGCGATCAAACCCAACACCAAGATTCTTTATGGAGAAACTTTAGGCAACCCGGATATCGCCGTATTTCCCTTCGAGGAAGTGGCTGAGATTGCCAAGAAACACAAACTCGTGGTGTTGATTGACAATACCTTCGCCACGCCGTATCTCTTCCGACCGTTCGAATGGGGCGCACATATCATTACCCATAGCACCACCAAATTCATCGGCGGACACGGCACCACCATCGGTGGCATCATCGTGGACGGCGGCAATTACGATTGGCGAAGCGGCACGTTTGAAAACTTTACCACGCCCGATCCTTCGTATCACGGTCTAGTCTACGCAGACTTGAAAGAAGCCGGTCTGCCGCCGTTTGCGATCAAAGCGCGCGTGCAAGTTCTACGCGACATCGGTGCCTCCCAATCACCGTTCAATAGCTGGACGACTATTCAGGGCATCGAGACGTTGAGTCTGCGCATGGAACGTCATGTTCAGAACGCGCAAGCGGTAGCTGAATACCTCGAGAAACATTCAAAGGTCAGTTGGGTGAAATATCCCGGCCTCAAGAGTCATCCTGATTATGCACGCGCCAAAAAGTATTTTCCGAAAGGCCCAGGCGCGATCCTCGGATTTGGAATCAAAGGTGGCGTGGAGGCGGGTAAGAGGTTTATTGAAAAACTGCAGCTATTCAGCCACCTCGCCAACGTCGGCGATGCGAAGAGTCTTGCCATTCATCCAGCAACGACAACGCACAGTCAGCTCACTCCCGAAGATCAAGTCGCGGCAGGCGTCAGCCCCGACTTCATTCGCTTGAGCATTGGTATCGAAGATATTGATGATATTTTGTGGGATCTCAATCAAGCGCTCAATGCGTAAGCACTTTGCCTCTTCCCCTCTCCCATAATGGGAGAGGGGAGAAAGCTGGAATATGCCGGTAAAAATCCCATCCACACTTCCTGCACGCGCAACTCTCGAAAATGAAAATATCTTCATCATGGGTGAAGAACGCGCCACTCATCAGGATATCCGTCCTCTGCGCGTGGCTATTCTGAATCTCATGCCCACGAAGATCGCGACCGAAACCCAATTGCTGCGCCTGCTTGGCAATTCTCCTCTGCAAGTGGACATCACGCTCGTTCACACCGCAACGCATGATTCCAAAAACACGGATGCCGAGCATTTGCTCAATCATTACGTCACCTTCGACGCACTCCGTAATGAGAAATTTGACGGCCTCATTATCACGGGCGCGCCTGTCGAGCAAATGCCATTCAAGGAAGTCGATTATTGGGACGAATTGACTCACATCATGGATTGGGCTGAGACGAGTGTCGAGTCCACGCTGTATATTTGTTGGGGCGCACAAGCTGGACTCTATTATCGCTACGGCGTCCCAAAGTATGATTTGCCCCGCAAGATGTTCGGCGTCTTTGAGCATCGCACCCTTTCCTCGTCCGAAAGCCTGTTGCGCGGCTTCGACGATATTTTCTTCGCTCCCCATTCGCGTCACACCGAAATCCGCCGCGCTGACCTTGAAAAAGTCAGCGGCATACAAATCTTGGCTGAGTCAGATCAAGCCGGAATTTACATTGTCGCTACAAAAGATGGACGCCATATCTTCGTCACCGGCCATTCGGAATATGACCCGCTTACGCTGAAGTCCGAATACGACCGTGACGTGAAAAAAGGCTTGCCGATCCACGTGCCTGCAAACTATTATCCGAACGATGACCCGACGCGAGCACCACAAGTCCGTTGGCGCGGGCACTCAAGTCTATTGTTCGCAAACTGGCTGAATTACTACGTCTATCAAGTCACGCCTTATGATCCAAACGAAATTCCGCGCGGCTCAACCCGCACCAATTTTTAGCGCACCAATTTCTTTAACATTGCACTCAAAACATTGACCGCCTTCGAATATTCTTCCAGTTCGATATGCTCGTTCGGCGTATGATCGAGAGTCGAATCGCCGGGACCATACACCAGCGCAGGACATTTCCAAATCGGCGCGACGATGTTCAAATCAGCCGTGCCGGTTTTATAGACGAAGCGCGGCTCTCCGCCCTGT
>PLNY01000232.1:2950-7239 GCA_003141915.1 Anaerolineae bacterium
ATGCCGCGCAATGTAAGCAGTAATTTATCGAACGCTTTTTGTTTATCCTGATTAAATGAATCTGCATATGCTTTGATCTTCAACCAGAGGTCAATCGCAGATTCGCAAGCTGTCTCTTCGCCGCTGGCTGTGTGCATCTGCCCGCGCTTGACGGTCACATTTGCCCACGCGCTACCTTTATATCCCAACGCGATTCGATCCCAGCAATTCGGTTCGCCAATAATCGAAAAGTCCGGCTTATATTGATCCACCACAAACCGCGCACCCTCCGAATTGCGTTCCTCTTCTACCGCACCGATAACAACAAATTGCCATCCATCCACCGCGCCGACTTGCGCCACTGCATCTACAAAACACGCCAGCGGTCCTTTTGCATCCACTGAGCCGCGCCCGTAAAGAATTCCATTATCATCATGAACGTTAATTTCTCCGGGCACAGTATCAATGTGACCAAGCAATACAATTTGTTTGGAACCATTTCCCATAATTCCAACTGTATTGCCAGCATCGTCAATAAACGCCTTGTGATAACCTAGTGCTTTCATGCGCGCGACCAGCCATTCCACCGCGCCACGTTCTTGACCCGATGGGCTGTATTGCGAGACTAAACCAATCAGCGTTGAAAAATCTGCTTCCACCATTACTAATTTTCTTCGCTTACCAGATTCTTGGTTAAGACCTCCGACAACACATCCACAAGATGATCAATCTGCTGATAGGTAATTACAAGCGGCGGCAACAAGCGAACCACCGTCATACCTGCATTCAAGGCAATGATGTGTAGGTCCTGTAGCTCCCGAATGTATGGCACAACTTTTTGTTTCATCTCGATGCCTATCATCAAGCCCATCCCGCGCACTTCGCGAATGTTCGGAGATTCAATCTTCTTCAACTTATCCATCAAGTATTTGCCTTTTGCGGCGGCTTGACCCGCTAAATCTTCCTCCTCGATTGCAGTCAATGCCGCGACTGCCGCGGCGCACGCCAGCGGATTCCCACCAAACGTCGAGCCGTGGACACCGGGCGTTAGATTCTTCACGTTATGTCCGATCAACACCGCTCCCATTGGCACGCCGCCCGCCAATGACTTGGCACACGTCAGCAAATCAGGCGTGACTCCGAAATGCTGAATCGCAAACATTTTCCCTGTTCGGCCAAAGCCGGTTTGAATTTCATCCACGATAAAGAGCGCGCCGCGCTCATCGCAGATTCGACGCGCGGCTTGAACATATTCCGCGTTCGCTGGATAGACTCCGCCTTCGCCTTGTACCATTTCCAAAATTACAGCCGCAGTTTCATTAGTCACAGCTTTGTCCAACGCTTCGATGTTGTTATAAGCCACATGACTGAATCCCGGCACAAGTGGTTCGAACCCTTCGCGATATTTTTTGTTGAAGGTCGCGGAGAGCGAACCAAACGTCCGGCCGTGGAAAGCCCGCATGGCAGCCACCACATTCTTTCGTCCGGTGGAGATACGGGAAAATTTCAAAGCGGCTTCCACGGCTTCTGTTCCTGAATTGCAAAAGAAGACGCGATCCAATCCATCCACCAGCGATGTGATTTTTTCCATCAGCGTTGCGCGTTGATCATTCGGGAACGACTCGAACAAAGTGATGAGCGTATTCGCCTGCTTGTAGATGGCCTCCGCCACTTTCGGATGCGCGTGACCGAGATTGGCAACGCCATGTCCCGATGAGCAATCGAGATATTCCTCGCCGTTCGCATCAAACAATAAAGCGCCTTTCCCGCGCACGATCACCAGCGGTTGTTTGGCATAGGTTCCCGAAGTATGTTTGTTTTCGATATCAATAATTTGTTGTGCATTCATTGGATGACTGTTCCTTTTTCTTCTTTGTACATGTTCTTGCTTTTTCGTAACTCGAGATCCAAAATACTAAACGATAGCCCGTCACATTACTACGGCAAAACAGTTTCGCCCATCAGATAGCGGTCACATTCGCGGGCGGCACCGCGGCCTTCGTTGATCGCCCAGACCACCAGGCTTTGTCCGCGCCGCATATCGCCCGCGGAAAAAACACCTGGCAGGCTGGTCGCGAATTTGCCGTAGTCTGCTTTGATGTTACTGCGCGGATCGCGCTCAATGGTTAAAGATTGAGAGATCATATCCTCTGGACCGAGGAATCCCATTGCCAACAGGACCAACTGCGCGGGGCGAATCTGTTCCGTACCCAGAATCTCACGCGGGATAATGCGTCCGCTTTCATCCTTGACCCACTCAACACCTACAATCTCAACTTCCTTCACGCTGCCATTTTCATCGCCAAGAAAACGCTTGGCTGTCACAGAGTAAATTCGCGGGTCGCTGCCATAGATGGCGCGAGCCTCTTCCTGCCCGTAATCAACAGTGTACATCTTGGGCCATTCGGGCCAGGGATTGTCGGCTTGGCGAGTATCTGGAGGGCGACTGAGGATTTCGAGCTGTGTGAGGCTGCGACAATTGTGCCGCAAAGCGGTGCCGACACAATCGGTGCCGGTATCTCCGCCGCCGATGACGATCACATCCTTGCCCTCCGCAGAAATAAATGGATAACCGAACCCATTTTCATTTTGCGTATTGGCTCCCTTCTGCGGATGGAGAAAATTCTGAGTGTTGCCATGCAAAAACTCCATCGCAAAGTGAATGCCTTTCAGACTGCGACCTTCCACTCGCAGGTCGCGCGGCTTGGTCGCTCCGCCGCACAGCACCGCTGCATCGAACTCGCTCAGTAATTTTTCGGCGGGATAATCCTTCCCGACCTCAGTATTGGCCACAAAGGTGACGCCTTCGGCGGTCATCAAGTCGACGCGGCGTTGGACGAGCTCTTTGTCAAGTTTCATGTTGGGGATGCCGTAGATCAGCAGGCCGCCGATGCGGTCAGCGCGCTCAAAAACGGTCACCCAATGCCCGGCCTTGTTGAGTTGATCCGCGCAGGCCAATCCGGCCGGTCCCGAGCCAATGATGGCGACTTTCTTTCCGGTGCGAAATGCTGGAGGCTCAGGGACGATCCAGCCTTCGGCAAAGCCTTTTTCGATAATGGCCTTTTCGATGTTTTTGATCGTGACCGGAGGGTCGTTGATTCCCAGTGTGCAGGAGGCCTCACACGGAGCGGGACAGACCCGCCCGGTAAATTCGGGAAAATTGTTGGTTTTGAGCAACCGATCAAGCGCCTGCCGCCATAATCCGCGATAGACCAGATCGTTCCATTCGGGGATCAGATTATTAATCGGACATCCTGAAGCCATCCCGTTAAGAAGTTTACCGGTATGACAAAACGGGATGCCGCAGTCCATACAGCGTGCGGCCTGGGTTGCCAATTTCTCGTCAGGAAATTCCAAGTGAAATTCCTGCCAATCTTGGATGCGTTCCTGTGGCGCGCGGTCTGCAGGCAGTTCGCGCGGATACTCCATAAATCCTGTTGGTTTAGCCATGATCCTTCTCCTCTTTATCACTCAGATTTGGCATGGATGCTTAGTTTCCGCTTACGCGGGAAACATCGCTTATGTTCAATTCAAAGGCGCTCATTAAAGCCTCTTCGCCGCTCAGCCCGCCGGATTCAACTTCCTTTAACAACTTGAGCATGCGCTCATAATCCTTGGGCATGACACAGACAAACTTGGGCAGGCTTTCCTCCCAGTTCGCAAGGATGCGCTGCGCGAAAGTACTTTGGGTGGCAGCCAGATGGCGTTGCAACATCGCTTTGACAAAGTCGATTTCATTGGGTTCAGTCAACGTCTGCAAGCTAACCATGTCTTTGTTGCAGTTTACGCTCATTTCACCTTTCTCGTCGAAGACATACGCGATACCACCAGACATACCTGCCGCAAAATTGCGGCCGGTGCGTCCCAGCACGATCACACGGCCACCGGTCATGTATTCGCAACCGTGNNCGGATGTACGCCTCGCCGCTGGTCGCGCCGTAAAATGCTACGTTGCCGATGATAATGTTATCCTCGGCGACAAACGTGGAGTCAACAGGCGGATAGACGATGATCCTGCCGCCAGACAAGCCTTTGCCGATGTAATCGTTCGAATCGCCCTCCAGGATCAAGCTGATCCCTTTCGGGATGAACGCGCCAAAGCTTTGACCGGCTGAACCCTTGAAGGTTAGACGAATCGTATCATCAGGCAGGCCCGCCGCGCCGAAGCAACGCGTCACTTCACTGCCCAAGCGCACGCCAACCGACCGATTGATGTTGCGGATCGGCAGTTCCGCAGAGACGGGCGCTCTGCCTTCGAGTGCCGGTCTGCAGAGATCCAGCAAGACTTGAACATCCAGCGTATTTTCCAG
>PLNY01000230.1 GCA_003141915.1 Anaerolineae bacterium
CCAAAGAGAATGCCAACGACAACCACCAGCGGAACGGAAACGCGTTGGAATGACGGCACACTGGGTGAGTTGAATAACATCAGCGCGCCGAAGATAAACGAGGCAATACCGACTGCCGTCAGCGCGCCATGCGTTGGCGCTTTGATATCGAGAATGAAGAGGACAAAAGCAGTCGCCACAAAAATCAAACCAAACCAGTTGACCGAGAGCAGGCCCATGCCATAAATTGCCAGTGACAGGCACACCACGCCGATAAATCCAGCCACCCATGTGCCGGGGTGGGATAATTCAGTCAGCAATGCATACGCGCCAATCGAGAGCAGAATGAAGACGATGTTCGAATCGGTCAGAATCAACAAAAGCTGTTCGATCACATTCATATCGAGCGGCTCGACCGCCGCGTTGGCGGTATGAAGCGTGAGCGTTCCAGTGGGCATGGTCACCGTGAAGCCATCGAGTTTTTTGATCACATCGTTGACATCGGTTGCGGTGAAATCGATCAGGTGNNGCCGCGCCTTTCCACCAGCGGACGGATGGTCGCCTTCATGATTTCTTTTTGTTTGGTCGCGAGAGTCGAGTCGAGGTTTTGGCCGCTCGAATCGATCGGGCTGGATGCGCCGATGGCCGCCTCGGGAGCCATTGCGGCGACATCCGCCGAGATGGTGATCAATGCCCCGGCACTGCCCGCCATCGCGCTGTTCGGCGCGACATAAATCACCACAGGCACGCTGCTGGCGCGTATATCCTGAATGATATTATCCATGCTTTGCAGGTCGCCGCCGGGTGTATCCAGTTGGATGATGAGAGCTTCCGCATTGCGTCCTTCGGCAGTATGAATTCCGCGTTCAAAATATTCCTGCATCGCTGGCTCGATCGTTCCATTGACGTTCATCACAAGAATAAGCGGCTGCACCGCTGACGTCGTGTCAGCGGCATGGCGCTCGGACGGCACGAAGCCGTCCGGCTGCGCCGTTTGAGCGTGAGCAGGGTGAAATATAAAAAACAACCCCAAGAGAAAGACCAATAAAAAGCCAATTCGTTTCATATAGAACTCCAAAAAAGATTATAACTCCAATTGCAGTAGGGGCGACGAGTCCTTACCAATTATTACAATGCTGGTATGCTCTCAAAAGAACGGGGAAAGGATCAGGAAGCGTTGAATGCTTTGCAGAGTGAGAATAAGCGAGTAAACGAACGCCACGATGTTCGAAGATATCGACCTCGATGCGATCGAGGAAGAAAATGCTCGCGAATTAGTCAAGCGATTGCTGAACATGATCGAGCAGTTCAAAGGCTTGCATAAAATTTCCTGCCAACTGTCATTGTAAGAATGTCTGCTCCGCTAAATTCAGGATGAGCGCGGTCAGGCAATATTTGCTTATTGCGTAAGTTATGGTTTCACAATTAATACGCGGATCGATTCCTGGTTTCCGCTGTAGACCTCTTCATAATCTGTCCCGATGCCGCCCTTGATGAGATACCAAATATGCGTATCCTGGTTCAAGGTGCTATCTACGTAAATTGCCTTCACGCCATCATTTAGAAGTTGCGAATGCAACATCTCAACAGATGGAATAGATGCCAAGTCCATACTTCCCACTGCATAATAGTCCATGCGGGAGGCGAAAGCAATGCCTGGTGCTTCTGCCGCGACCAATGAGTTTTCCGGCAGACGCTGTTGGAGAAGCAGAACGGCCTGTTCTTCCGGGATCTGCCCCCAGGTCGGGATTTGAGGCGGTTGGTAAGATCCACGCAGAATCAAGCCGCCTGCCAAAAATACCAGATAAATTCCCGTCAAGGATGTGCCAGACGCTTCTCGATATATTAAATATCCGATCCAGGTCATCCCGAGCAAAATCAGGGTATCGAAATAAAGATAATCCAAAGACCGGACGATGCCTATGACCGTCAAAACTACCAGGATGACGCTCCACAAAAAAAAGCGTCGATCAGCAAGCGAAGAAATGAGCGATTGAATGCCAATCGCGGCCAAGATGAACATGATGAAATAAGGGGTTTCAAGATAAGCGTCTTTGAAAAAAGTGAAAAAGTAAATGCCCAGATAGGCAACCCAAGCCAGCAGGATTCCCATCAGGGCAAATCGTCTTTGCCTGAGGAGTTCATATATTCCCAAAAATGCAAGCAAGAAGAGCAGGTAGGCTTCTCTCTTTCCATATATGCCGTAAATCATTCCGGGCAATGTTCGGATGGTGTTGATGGTTCTTGCTAAAAATGCCCGGGGGTTGTGGCTGATCGCGCTCAAAACCGAATTATTGTTCTCTTGAGGGGTTCCATACAAAGCCTGGGACTCGAGCACCGCGCAAGCGATATCACTTTGCTGGCAGGACGGATTTCCCTGATAGACTGATATTTCACCTTGTTGGAACGCAACATAGGACCTCTCAACGGTTCCAAACATGAAACTGCCGGCCACGAGGCGATAAAGAAGAAGATACCCGCCGACGAGCGCGCAGAATGGCAGGATTGTTAAAAGCAGGGTTTTCCACTTAATCTTCGTCGAACGCAGGAAAAATAAAGAGATTAACACAAAAAACGGAAAGAGGACAAGCCCGTCGTTTCTCGAACACGCCGCCAGGCCGATAAAGAACGACGCCCAACCGATTTCTTTCGCCTCGCGATTTTCATAATAAGTCATCAACTTCCAGAGAGCCAACGCGGACATTGCGGCAAATAAAGAGTCGCTTGAGTTATACAGGATGTCTGTCACCATTGTCGTGGAAAATAACAAACCGACCCAGATCAACGGATGAAAGATATTCGCAAATCGTCTGGCAAGCAGGTAACCGCTCCACCATAGCAGAGTGAACAGGATAATGCGCCCAAGCGAAGCGCTTTGCATTAACCAAAACGGTGAAGCCGTGAACGGAAGATAGGTCAAAGCATATAAGACCCCGATCAACGGATTGTGCGCAAAAGGAGGCAAGACTCCACTTACAAGCAGGCGCCCTGTATTAATATAAACCGCTTCATCCCATAAATTAATGTCTCGTAACGTTGGAAAGAAGCGGCCAAGTGAAAAAAACATCTGGATCAGAAAAACCAGAACTACGATCAATATTTCTTTGTTTTCAAAAAATTGAAGGAGCTTTTGCTTTGCAGTCTGTAATAGATTCACGCAATTACCTATCTCGTTTTGACATGTTATTTTTGCATTATAACAGCGTTCTTTAACACGCCCAGTCCTTCGATCTCAACCACCACTTCATTACCGGCTCTCAATGGGCCGACACCCGACGGCGTGCCGGTGAAAAGTATATCGCCCGGTTCGAGCGTCATCACCGATGAAATATAGGCAATCAAGGTCGGCACGCTGAAGACCATATCGCGCGTCGAACCCATCTGGCGCGGCTCGCCGCTGACTTTGCAGGTGATGAGCGCGTCCGAGATGTCGAAGTCGGTATCGATCCACGGACCGAACGGGCAGAAGGTATCAAAGCCCTTGGCGCGCGTCCATTGATCGTCGCTTCGCTGCAGGTCGCGGGCGGTGACATCATTGCCGATGGTATAACCATAGATATAATTCTTCGCCTCCTCCGCCGTGACGTTGCGGGCGCGCTTGCCGATCACGATCACCAACTCTCCTTCATGCTCCACCTGCTTCGATTGCGGCGGAAGGATAATGCTCTCACCCGGATTGATGATCGAAGACGGCGGCTTCAAAAAGATCAGCGGGATTTTGGGGACTTCGTTGCCCAGCTCTTTGGCATGTTCCACGTAATTGCGTCCCACGCAGACGATTTTGCTTGGCTCGGAGGGGGCAAGCAGTTTCACGTCCGCGAGAGATGTTGTGGCTTCCATTCGCCGGTATGCGCCGAACGGGTCGCCTTCGATCTCGCCAATCTTGTCATCCAACAGCCATCCATATTTCGGGGCCTCATTCTGTGTTTGATAACGTATGATGCGCATGGTTTCTCCAATTGTTGATTTGGTTGTAAGTGTAATCTTCAACTTGCCAACCTGCAACCTTCAACTTATAATATCCCCCGCGGGCGCATAGCTCAGTTGGTTAGAGCGCTTCTCTTACACAGAAGAGGTCAGGGGTTCGAGTCCCTTTGCGCCCACTTTTGATTCTCATTAACGTCGGTGAGGGGTTTCCTCTACGAAGATCTATCTACGCTTCGCTTCGACGCTCCCGTTGCGCCCACCCATATAAAACAGGTGAAGCAATTTAATGCTTCACCTGTTTTATTATTTCTGATTCCGACTTAGGGTCGTTATGGAGTCGGTTGTGGCGTGGGTCGTCCTTGCCACCCGCCCGTATGAGTATGAGTGCCTCCAGATCCGCCGAAACCAAGTCCAAAGAAGCCTGGCCCATTCAGGTAGCCTGCATTGAGACCCTGAAGCAACCAAGTTGCCTTAGCTTGAGTCATCTTGCCAGCGGTAACAGCCTGATTGATCAGTGTGGTCAATTGCGCATTCCGTGCGGTTTGGATCGCTTGTTCCACCGTTTGCAGATTGACATTCTTCTCGGTTGCAATGGCCGATAGAGTCTTGCCGCTTTTCAATTCAGCGGAAAGATCAGTGGTGGTCATGCCGAGGGCTTGTGCCGCGGCAGCCAGCTCGGTCGGCCCGAGATGAGATCCGCGCATACCGTTGCTTGATCCGCCCTGCGGCCCCGCAGGCGTGGGACTCTGCGCGTAAACGGCAATCGCCCCAATGCTGGCCAACATCACCGCCGCGGTCAGCACGCCTCCTACAATTATCGATAGTTTCTTGTTCATAGTTTTGTGTTACATCCTTTTATCATAGTTTTTTTGCTTGCAGGTTGATGATATACCTTCAACGTGACGATGGGATTAACTTGGCGTGCGAACATTATGTATATTCAAAAATCTTCGGCTTTACAGGGGTTTTTATGGATGGAGGTGCCATTTCTCACTTGACCCTTCTCTCCTCCCGTTCTACAATTCAATCGGTTTGACGATTAAAATCTTCACTCCATAACTATCAAGGAGAATATAATGACAGATTTTCTTTTCCGCGGCAAACTTGCCGAACTTGATCCCGACGTTTTTGAATTAACTCAACTGGAACAGGAGCGTCAAGCCCGCAAATTGATTCTCATCCCAAGTGAATCGACTGCGCCGCTGGCAACGCGCAAAGCATTATCGTCCGCGTTCCAAAATATTTATGCCGAAGGCTACCCGGATGAAGAGATGCGCTGGATGACCGAAGAAGAGATTCTCGATTACCCGGCGCGGCTGGCTCACTATCGCCGCAGCGGCGACCCGCGCTATTACAAAGGCGTGGAGTATGCCGATCTGGTCGAGTCGCTGGCGCGTCGCCGCGCGGCGGAGGCTTTCGCCGCCAACGGATATACAGCGGATCAAATCTATGTGAATGTTCAAGCGCTTTCCGGCGGACCCGCCAACAACGCCGTATATCAAGCTCTCATCAATCTCGGCGACACCGTGATGGGACTCAATCTCCTGCATGGCGGTCATCTCTCGCATGGATCGTCGGTCAACCGCTCGGGCAAATGGTTCAAGGCCGTGCATTACACCATTGATGAGAATGAACGTTTGAATTACGAAGCCATTCGCAAACTGGCGCTCGAAGCCAAACCCAAACTCATCATCGCTGGATATTCATCTTATTCATGGATCCCCGATTGGAAGAAGTTCCGTGAGATCGCCGACGAGGTCGGCGCCTACTTCCTTGCTGATATATCCCATATCGGCGGACTCGTTGCCGCGGGCGTTGTGCCTTCGCCGATTGGCATCGCGCATGTGGTGATGTCCACCACGCACAAGAGCCTCGACGGCCCGCGCGGTGCAGTCTTGATGACCACCTATGCAGACATCGCCAAGAAGATCGATAAAGCGGTGTTCCCCGGTGAACAGGGCGGACCGCACGTCAATGTCTTTGCGGCTCTGGCGCTGACCTTCAAGCTGGCTCAGACCAAACAGTTCAAGAAACTCCAGGCCCAGACCATCAAGAACGCGCAAGCCATGGCGGATCAGTTCACCAAGCGCGGACTGCGTGTCCCGTTCGGCGGCACAGACTGTCACATGCTCAACGTGGATTGCAGAACCGTCAGAAGCCAGGATGGATCACATCTTACAGGAGATCAAGCCGCGCGCATTTTGGATATTGTCGGCGTTGTTGTTAATCGCAATACAATCCCCGGCGACAAGAATTCTGCTGATCCATCCGGTATTCGCATGGGCACGCCGTGGATCACGCAGCGCGGTTTCAATGAAAAGACTTCGCGCGAATTGGCGGACATCATGGCCGATGTTTTATTGGCTTGCGCGCCGCATTTCGTGGATACACCGCATCATGGAAGAGTCAAGCGAGCCAAGCTTGATTTCAATGTGTTGAATGATGCGAAGTTAAAGGTGCGGAAGTTAGCTGAAGCCGCGGGCATTGACTTCAAATACGAGAAGAGCAAGTATCCGCATTTCTATTATATTGACGATAGGAGCAAGAGCGGCGTATTTGAACTGAGTGGACATCGTGTGCGACAAGTGCTGGATTACGCAGCTTCAGCGGATATGTCGGCATTGAAGAAGGGCAAGTCGGTTATAACCACGATTGCCACACCAAAGGGAGCTGTCCAATGCGTGCTGACCTGTGAGAATGCAAGCACATATCAACTGGAAGTGCCGCCTGCCAAGGTGGGTGTGGTGGGCACATGGTTGCGCGACCTATCCGATGGTTATTTGTCATTCAACCTCGATGGCAAAAAAGATTTCTCTGCTGCGCGTATGCCTGGTCCGTTTGTTGTTGCCAACGGCAAGGTAGGGGCGAAGCAAGCTTCGCCCATCACCGCCAAAGGCGAAGAGAAGCCCTGGTTTATCGGAATCAATTCAACGGTCAAGAAGGAAGCGACATCGTCCCCGAAGGGGATGACGTCATTCAATTGGGTCGAGCCTGCCGAAGGCGAACCAAAGTTCACGCCCCTGCATGATGCGCACAAATCCTCCGGTGCGAAGATGGTCTCGTTCGCAGGTTGGGATATGCCTGTTTGGTACACGTCAGTGGTCGATGAACATCTTGCGACTCGGCAGGCGGCGGGCCTGTTCGATGTCTCGCACATGGGCGTGTATGAAGTGAAGGGCGCGGACGCGTCCTCCTTCCTCGATACNNGTGAAAGGCGCGGACGCGGCCTCGTTCCTCGATACGATCTGCGCCAACGATTGCGGCGGCTTGCTGCCCGGCGAAAGTTTATACAGCCAGTTCCTGACACCCGATGCGGATGTGATTGACGATACGCTCGTCTATCGCCGCGCCTGGGATAAGTATCTGGTGGTGGTCAACGCCTCGAACGATGATAAGGATCGCACGTGGTTCGAGTCGGTGCGGGATGGCAAGGTCAAGATTGATAACGCCCGTCCGTTCGCGCGGGCATATGGATACAACGCGGTCATCCGCAACTTACGCGACCCGAAAGCGGGTTCCGATATGCGGGTGGATATCGCACTTCAAGGTCCGAAGAGCCGCGACATTTTGCTGGCCATGGGCGTGGACGATAAGACCAAGGCGCGCATCATGAACTTGAAGCGGACTGAACTTTGTGATGGCGTTGTCGGTGGCTTTGACTTAATTGTTTCGCGCACCGGTTACACTGGCGAGAAGATGGCGTTCGAGTTATTCGTGCATCCCGACCGCGCTGTTGACTTTTGGAATGCGGTCTTGAAAGCGGGCGAGCCATTTGGCGTCAAGCCGATTGGCTTGGGCGCGCGTGACTCGCTGCGTACCGAAGCGGGCTTGCCATTATACGGTCACGAAATGGGACTCGGCTCTGGCAAGTTCGATGAAAGAGATTTGGGCGTGGCCGAAGGCGGATTCGGTTCGTATGTCAAAACCTACAAGCCTTATTTCATCGGGCGCGAAGCGTATGTGGCGCGCGAGAAAGAACGCAAGGGTGTTGTGGTGCGCTTCCGCTTCGATGACCCGCGCGTGCGCATGGCGCACAACGGCGACCCAGTCGTCAATGCCAATGGCGAGCGCATCGGCTGGGTGACCTCCTGCGCCGTGGATGCAGAAAGATACCTAACCGGTCAGGCGTATTTGGAGTTGAAATATGCAGCGGAAGGAACTGCGATTGGAATCCATCAAGGCGCTGTGATGGATCGCCCGGCTACGCCCGCGAAAGTAGTGAGCAGGTTCCCGAAGTTGTAACCGCAGATAAGCACAGATGAGACGACAAGATTTTTGTCGTCTCATCTTTTATCATCAATGTCATTGCGAGCGAACGGAGTGAGCGTGGCAATCTTAAGTAACGATCAACTGGTTGTTAGATAAGATTGCCACGTCGCCGCTTTGCGGCTCCTCGCAATGACAGTTATGCCAAAGTGGCTGTATAATAATCTTAAGATGGTTGTTGCTGTAAGTGTTCCAACGATTGACAAACGCAAGCGCATTCCACAAAAAGCCATTGACCAGGTGGTAAGTCAGATTGTGGAAAACTTCAAGCCGCAAAAGATTATTTTGTTCGGCTCGTATGCGCGTGGAAAGCCGCGCCCAGAGAGCGATGTGGATATGCTGGTGATCATGGATACGCCGCTCAGGGAAGTGCAACAAGCTTTGGAAATTCACCGTTCTTTGAACATTATGTTCGGGTTGGACTTGATTGTTTACACGCCTAAACACCTTCAAGAACGATTGGATATGCACGATTGGTTTTTGATTGACATTATCAAAGAAGGTAAAGTCATTTATAAAGCATCACACCCGCGAAGGTGGTGAGCAGGTTCCCGAAGCTGTAAGAATCAAAAGAATTATAAGTGAATTAATAAATGGCGGTCCAAAGACTGCCATTTATTAATTATCGCTTGCCCAACGCAGTTTTCGTTTCAGATCGTTACAATTTTTCATCGGTATGCGTCTATCATGCTGTAAACGTCCTACAACAATCCCAGGAGCAATTCCGAGGTGTTCAGCAAATTCGTTAATTTCTGTTTTGCTAAAGTAGTTGCCTCTTGGATGAAAGCTAGCATAGTCACTTAAGGGAATTAGCCAGTCAGCAGCAAAATTATTAGCTTCGTCTTCCTTGTTATTCGTTTGATTATCTTCTTCCAAAAAAATATCGCGTTTGCCATGCAAGAGAATGTGCCCAGCTTCATGGAAGAAAGTAAACCACAATTGGTCATCCGTTTTATATAAAAGACTTAGTTGAATCAAAGCTTTGTTAGGATTAAGCCAACGCGTTGCACCGTTTGTACGAAGTTTATGAAGTTCGTGAACAAGCACAACAGCAACACCCGCTTTCGCACATAACTCAATGGTTTGTGGCACAAAAACTTCAGGGGGCTTATTAGTTAATAGCCTGATTTCACTAAGTGCATTTTTAAAAATCTTAGCATCAAATGATTCGCAATTGATGTTTTGGGCTTCAATTTCACCTTTTCGCAGCCAAGCAGATATTATTGCCGGTTCTGCTTTAAACGCCGGTGAACGGCGGAAAGCAAGGCTTAAATCATTCGTTACTGCATTCCATTGTTGAGGAGATGCTATTCCGAAAAAGCGAAGCAACTCATCTAATTTATGTAGTGGTTCATCATGTTTTTCAATCCAACCTAAATCAACCATCTCTTTAACAGGAAATTCATCTATCCAAGATAAATGTTTCTCGAAAGATGATCGTTCCTTTTTGCGAGCACGCCATTCTTGATAGTTCTGTTCACGGTTAATCCAAAAACTCGCGGATACGCCTAAAACTTTTTCGAACTGCAAAGCTGTTTCAGGAGTAATCGTCGCCTTGCCGCGAATAATCTCATTAATGGTTTTAGTAGGTCGTCCCGTTCGCTCAGCAAATTCAGCCTGAGACATACCTATTACTTCGAGAGTTTAGAGCAAAGTTTCACCGGGTGGAGTTACAAAATCAGGATTATATTGATTCTTAATCATGGGTATCCTCTACGCCCAAAATCATAACTGCTGTTACTTTAGACAAATTAATACTGCCATTATCTTTTTTAGGTACCGGATTGTTCGCCACTGCAATCAAGAGACGATAAGGATGGTCAAGGTCTAAAGAGATTTGCCCTTGTCGTTCTCCTTTCAATGGATGCATTCTCGGAGGAGGAAGATGGCTAATATCAATTAAAGAATTAGCCGCTCGAATTTCGTCCAGTCGACGTCTAATTAATCTTGCTCTTCGTTCGCCATAGACTTTCTGCAACAGCCGAAAACTGTTACATTCTTTTTGAAGCTTCGTCGTTTTGAAAATTATGTCCAAAGTTCCCTACAATATCGTTCACCCTAAAGGTGAACGATATTGTACCAAGATTCCATCAAAATAGCAAGCAATTTATTGAATTGATTTTACGAGGAAACACTAAACTTCTTGCGTTGTTGGTTCGCGGGGTGGTAGTTTAAAAAAATAAAAAACGGCCTCGTTGGCATTATGTTGCGAGGCCGTTTTGTGTTTGTTTAGGATTCCATCAACACTGTTTCAGCATACTCAAGAGAAGAATAGATTGGGATGATGGCTAGAATGCCGGTCACCCCCTTCGTCCTACGGACACCTCCCCCAAATCCGACAATGCAAACTCTGAATGATGATTCAAAATATTCATTGTCGTATTTGGGGAGGGAAGGGTAGGGCTCTTTCATCCTTCGCTCGTCGTTCGTTCATCGTTCGTTCTTCCTTCGCTCATCCTATATCCATCCTATATCCATCCTTTATCCATCCTATATCGCGGCAAGCTCGGAATCTATAGGTTTCCCCGCCTAAGGCGTTCCGCCTGCGATGACACGCAGCGCTCCAGAGCGTCCAAAATACCAATTGCCTAAAATCTGTTGAAAATCATAGCCATCCACCTTGATGGCGGTGAAATTGTCGTCGGTCAGCGCCGTATGGATTCCCACCGATGGGCTGAAAACGGCCGTCACGTTTTGGAGCGACTGGCGCAGGGATGCCGCGTATTGATTCATATAAGCCGCCTGCGCCGGGTCATTCGGATTGGTCACGCCCTTGATCTGGCTCAGGGTCGGGTCATGCTGTTCGGCATAGATAAAGACCGGTGTGCTTAGATAAGGATAGAGTTGCAGGGTCGAAAGGCAGATCTGCGGCTGGCTGGGATTCGCTGCCGCACAGGATTGATCGGCGACCGCCGAATAATAATTGGAATAGTCAACAGAGCCGGGCATCGGCTCGCGCGGACCCGAACCGTAATTCGGCAAGGTCGGCACCCAACTGCTATCGAGCACGCCTTTCACTTTTGCCCACGTCAATTGAGAAGCGATCCAATCCATATTGCTGGCCGCGCCATAACTTCCTGCGGATGATCCGCTCACGAGAACTTGAGTCGCGTTCTTCAAATTAGGCGATGGGATCACGGTTGCATCCTGCAAATCGGCGATTATCGCCGCGACGATCTTATTCCCGCGGAACTGCATCATCATGCCATTGACCTGCTGCTCCCCATTCCCGGAATACATATCCGAACTGCAATACTTGACATATACCTGCGTAAAGTTGACGAAGTCCGGGTTCTCTTGTGCGGATGTGGAAAAGATGCCGCCAGGTTCAAAGGTGCTGGGCGCTCCTTGTGATGTCATCAGAGTACGTTGAGTACTCCAGCGGCGTGTGCAGGTTGGTTCGCTGCTGCACCAGCCCCCACCCTGAAAGAAGATCAGCCAATGCGCCGCGTCCGCGCCGGAACCGCGCTTGAAATAGTAGACTGCCGGAGTGCCATCATTACACACTGCCTGACGTTGAACAGCATCCTTCACCACATGTTTGGTCAGCGTTGAGGGAAAGGATACTACGGGCGCACTTGCTGCGCTGGCAGTGGGTACGCTCGTAGTTGGGAGAATCGTCGCCACTGGTTGCGGCTGCTGCATCCCTGCGGATTGACACCCCGTTAGAAACAACCCCACAATTAGAATCAATCTACCGATAAAATATTTCATCGTGACACTTCCTTCTTAACTATAAATCAAACCACAATTGAAGAGATTGGTTCATATATTACCACGCCTTGAAAATAAAATTGCCCTGACGAATGATCAGGGCAACAGTCGATCAAAAGATTGATATAACTTCTTTACGGGAATGTCCGTGGGGTACGCTGCACATTGATCCAGCGCAATTCGGTGAATTCCTCCAGAGCGGCCTGTCCGCCAAAGCGACCATAGCCGCTGCCTTTAACTCCACCGAACGGAGCCTGGGGTTCATCGTTGACGGTTTGGTCACCGATGTGGACCATGCCGGTTTCGAGACGCAGGGCCATGTCCAATGCGCGGTTGAAGTCTTTGGTGAGAATGCCTGAGGAAAGTCCATACTGGGAGTTGTTGGCAACGGCCAGGGCTTCCTCTGCATCGTTGACGACAGTGATCGAGGCGACCGGGCCAAACGTCTGATCGGTGAAGATGCGCATGTTCGGTTTGACATCCGTAACGATGGTGGGGTAATAGACAAGTTTGTCATATCGCCCGCCGCACACAAGTTCCGCGCCTCCTGCAATCGCTTCCTGTACATGCGCATGGACAAGATCAACCGCGCGTTGGTTGATCAATGGTCCAATGGCATTGGCAGGATTGGTTGGATCACCCATCGTCAAGGCTAATGCGCGTTCCCTGAACTTTTCAGTGAATTCATCGGCAATTGACTTTTCGATGATGATGCGTTCCGTGGACATACAGATCTGACCCTGATGCATGAACGCGCCCCAAACTGCGGCATCCACTGCATAATCAACATCCGCATCGCCCAAAATGATGAGCGGGTCTTTGCCTCCCAATTCAAGGGTGGCGCGTTTAAGATAATGTCCAGCCTTCTCGGCAATGAGGCGTCCGACCTGGGTGGAGCCTGTGAAGGAAATGCGCTTGACTGCCGGGTTGGCGATCATCTCGTCGCCCACATCCACCGCATCTTCGCGCGTGGATGTAATCACGTTCAAGACACCAGGCGGCAAGCCTGCTTCTTCAAATATCTCAGCAAGCAAGATGCCACCGGTCACCGGTGCCTCTTCTGAGGGCTTTAGAACAGCCGTGTTGCCATAAGCGACCGGTACGGCAAATGCACGACTGCAAAGAATATACGGAACATTGAATGGACCAAATGCGGATACCACCCCGGCAGGCTGGCGTACAGCCATAAAGAAGGAATCTTTGTGATCGGCAGGGATGATCTCGCCTTTGACATCATAGGCCGCAGAGGCCGCCATACGATACAGACCCGGCACGAAGAACATTTGGAACATCGAAATTCCGATGGTACCGCCGGCCTCTTCCATCATGGCTTTGACCAATTCATCCTGGCGGCGTTCCATGATATCTGCCGCCTTGAGGAAGATTTTTCTACGCAGGCTGGGCGGGCTGGCAGCCCATTCGGGGAAAGCCGCTTGTGCGGCTTCGATGGCGCGTTTTGCATCTTCCCGCGTGCCAGCCGGGA
>PLNY01000059.1 GCA_003141915.1 Anaerolineae bacterium
AAGGCGCTTGATCTGTTTGACAGCCGCTTCTCGTGTTGTATTTGGAAATAAAGCCTCTGACTTCAGTCAGGGGTTGTTTACTGGTTTGATGCCCCCTTTCCCGCTAGTCGCATTGTGTCCTTGCGTTCAAGCTGTTCGAATCTGCTGTGATTGCCCGAATAATAAAGAAGCGTTTCCCCGCCAGGGCCGTATCTGTGCGCCTCAACTCTTACCAACGTTATCGGGTCCATTGATTCTTCCGATGATGCCATGCCGTACTTAATGTCTTTGGATTTACTAGCCTTACGATTACGGTGCAAGATTATCATTTGGTCGCAATCTGAATGTATGGCGCTGGAATACTTAACGTCCTCGGCGCTCATTATCTCACTCGCTCCGTTTTCCCTTTTCCGAGGTTGAGCAATAACGGCAATCGGAATCTCGCACTCTTCGGCCAGGAGCTTGAAACCTAGTACCGCTTGGGCAAGTCGCTCATTCACGGAATCACCCCGGCAGAGCATGTGCAAATTATCGAAAACAACAAACTTCAATCCATACCGCCTTACCGCTTCCCTGATTACGTCCAGGACATCATCAACCTTTTGGAACTTGAAGTTGTGCCCGAAATAGAGCGGGACTTTTTCAAGCAGCACTTTGGCATTCTGAACGTCTTTCAGCGTGGGGTTTTCAATCTGGTACTGAGCCTGGATGAATTTCCGAATGAGTCTTTCTGGTCTCATTTCGAGACAAAAGAAAAGAGTAGGTATCCAAGACAAAACCAAACTACGAGTAATGTCCAACATGAAGGTGGTCTTGCCGGTTTTAGGTAGAGCCGTCACGATTACAAGGTCGCCCGGTTTCCATCCAGATATGATACGGTTCACGTTTTCCCACCGGGTAGCTATTCCGCGCTGTTCTTCTCCGCCCTCCAGCTCGCATCGCAAAATATCAACGGCATCCCGGCAGGTGATTACTCCGTNNAGGCAAGCAACCTATCAAAATCCTGCTTCCAATGCTTCAAAAAATAATCGTTCGCGTCCTTAACGGGCAAGATTACGTTTTTGCATCGGTCATATCCGAGCCTTTTTGCAACGGCGACCGCTCCCTTTTGCCCGGCATCATCCGAATCAAAGCAGATAAAAATCTGTTTAGTTTTCTCAAGAGCAATTACCCACTCGGGATCGAAGCTCTGAGCACCTACCGTAGTTCCAACCACATTTTCGAAACCGTTCTGGTGAAGCGTAAGGGCATCCAACTCTCCCTCAGTAATGATTATCGTGGGATTGCGGTCTATCGCTCCATGATTCCAAAGTACGCTCCTGCACCCAAACTCGCGTTCAAACTTCCGTTCGGCCGGTGGTAAGCTGCGATATTTAATATTTGCCCATTCCTGCTGGTACGAATGCGGTATCACAAGCCACTTCTCACCGTCCTTCGTCTTTACACCTAGCTTGAACTTTTTGACGCTCTCTTGGGTTATCCTGCGTCCATCCAGATAGTCTAGGGTGTCCGTGTCGGCCAATAGATCACGATTACAAGAAAGTATTGTTTCGGGGTCCGGCTTTTTCCATTGCCGCCTGCCTGCGGCCGGGTGAATTACTTCCTCAATATCGCCAAGCTGTTTTTTAAGCTGATAAAGAGTCCCACCTGCGTCACACTTTTTGCAGTGCCACTTACCGTCTATTTTGGAAATATAGAAGTGCTTTTTCGTATCTCCGCAGATAGGGCAGGTCGTTATTGTGAGTTCGTTTCCCCGTTCTTTAAAATCCCAACCTTTTGACCTAATGTATTCAGTCGGCATGTTTTATATCCCATTCATCGGCGTTAAAGCTGTCTAAAATACTGCCCGTTTGCGTTTGCGCCGGTTCATCCTTCCACGGTTTCCCGTGAAGCCACGTTGCCGCCATTGGAATATATTTTGGCTTTCTCCATTGTTCGCTTCGCTTTTCCTGCACGAGAAGATTTAGCAAAACAGGCAGACCGGGAAAGGATTTATCTTTAGTCGCTGATATGTATGCCTTCATGGCGGTTTCTTTTTGGGTTTTCTTTGGCGGTTCACCTCTGGCCGGGTACTGTTTCCAAAACGTCTCGAAATCTTCCGATGGAACAATATCTTTTAATTCTTTACTTCTTAACTTCTTAACTTCTTGTTTGTGGTTAGTTGCTGGTGAGTTGCTGGTTAGTTCATGGTTAGTTTGCTGGTTAGTTTCATTTTCTTTGTGCTGATAAGTGTCCCAATTTGTTATGGTTATTATCGAAAATTTGTTGGTTGATTTGATGGTTAGATTTTGGCGTTTCCTCAGTGAGTCGAGGTTGGTTCGAATTGTCTGAACGCTCATTCTTAATTCTTTCGAAGCTGCGTTCCTTCCGAAGATAAATTGTCCTGGCTCTAAGATTATTTCCTGAAACCCGACCATTCTCCGAATTGGCTTTTGCGTCGCTTTCATAAGACACCAGCACCAGAACGTCCATAACTCGGGATTTTGGAGCATGCCTGAATCTACAGACTTGCGCCACAATTTTAGCCAGCCTCTATCCAAGACAGTTCCCAATGGAAAAAAGAGCGCGGGCTAGGTATGAATTTGCCGTTAGGGGCTAAAAGACAAATCCCCGTGATCTCGCTTCACGATTCCCGCGCTCTAACTTATTTTTTATGGCCGGAAGATTATTCAAAAGTGCGCCCCAAGAAGAGTTTCAGGGACCAACCCTGAAAACAGTCTATACTATTTCACACTTTCCCCCTCTTTTCAAGCATAAAACTACACTGTTTTACTGCCGCTCAACATTCCAACGCCATCGACTGCACACTGGCGCGTTCCACCTTCAACGCATCGAATAACTGTCCATCGCTCAGAAGGTCCGGGTGTGTCCCGCCTTGGCACTCGAATCCGGGCCAGTCCTCTCGGCCGACCAGAAACCCGCAGTCCTGGTCTCTTGGCACAAACAGCCCCGCCATGGCGCCATGTCGGCACATCTCCCAGGCAATGCACCGCCCCTCATCGGCACGGACAAGCAGGCATCCATTTACCGGGATTACCGATAGTGCGTTTCTTCGCATATTGAGTTTAGCGAGTCGAGCCTCTTCTCTTTTCGCGTTGCCGAGTTTTATATTGCAGGTCGGGCAGATCAGGACCGGATAGCCCTTTTGCAGAGCATAATCGAGTGTAACAATTCGCATTTTAAAGCATTCAGGAGCGTTGGCGCACGGCAACTCGACCTTGATTTTCTGTCGACATGTCCGGCAATAGCCGCTACGATTCTTCAGGTCGATCCGGTGATTGCAATTTTTAGTGTCGCAAAGTCGGTAATTTTTCATTTACCCCCTCCTTTTTGTAAGTGGAGCCTCCCAAACGATTGCCTTGTTCAGGGGCCAACCGTCCCTAAGATGGGAGACTCCACTTGATAGTTTTTCGCTTGCGCGGCATTAGCGGGACCCCGCCTGCTTGATTGCTTTCATGATCTGTGCTGCGACTTGTGGCACGATGGCGTTTCCAAGTGCTCGGATTCGATCTTCGTAAAATCCATCGGATAGCCCATCATCCATTCTACAAAGTTCGGATGCTGCTCGAACCCAAGAGCCGCCAAAGTCTCCCCAAG
>PLNY01000039.1 GCA_003141915.1 Anaerolineae bacterium
AAACACTGAGAAATCTGAGAGACGCGCAAGGCAAGACTAATCCTTTCATTGTTGTTAAATGGCTGTCACAAAACGTAGAGTTCGGTCAGTGGGTCCAGAATGCTTATGCTAACGTAGCCGATGATGTTGTGTTTGAGGGAATGAGAAACTTCGCCAACGCTTTTGTGGCGCTTTCCTCACTTACTCCCTTGACTCCTAACCGCGTAGGCCCACAGGTAGCCTGCGCCAAACCTTTCTACGAATTGATTGTCAAGGCGAACGGAGACGTAGCTCCCTGCTGCGCAGCGTGGGACCAAACGTTGAATGTAGGTAACGTCATGGAAGAATCCTTGTTAAGCATCTGGCGCGGCGATAGATTGGCTCGTATTCATCGGCTGCACTTGACAGGACGGCGCACGGAACTGTCTACTTGCTCTACCTGCGAAACCTTGTGGGAGAACAAAGACTCAGTGGATGGGTTATCGCTAGAAGAGTACGAACGAAGGAAAAGGTGAATGGATGGAAACCAAGAACATCATTCTGTTTGGTACAGGCGCAACCGGGAGATTCATCCTGCGCGATATGCAGGCAATAGGAACTCAACCTTTAGCTTTTGCCGACAATGATCCTAAAAGACAAGAGACGGAGATCAACGGAGTCAAAGTCCTCAGTCCTTACGACTGCAAAAAGGCTTATCCTGACGCCGAATGGATAGCTGCGGTCATGCACACTGAGTATATGCCGCAAATTCTGGAGCAAATTGCTTCGATGGGAGTAAAAACATCACCATTATGGCACTTTGTTCCTAACCGCGATAAGGAGATTCCAGACAGCGCGTTTGTCCAGATAACAGAAATTGCCGGTGACGTTGAGACGGTAAATGTGTTGGTAGACCAAAGGAACTTCCGCAGGCATCCCGACTACATACACCAGTTGCCTCATAGCCCACTTGAAGAAGTTTACTTTCCTGAGTTCTATACGCATCTCGCAGACGAGCATTTAGTTGACTGCGGAGCGGCAGACGGGGATACGATAAAGGAATTTATTGCGCGGTGGCCTAACTGGTCTTTGATTACAGCCATTGAGCCTGACAAAACGAATTACGTCAAACTAAGAAATAATTATGGCAATAACTCATGGATTTCTCTTCATTGTAATGCGGTGTCAGACTTCAATGGACAGGTTTCATTTGAATCGACAGCAGATCACTCTTCTCGTATTGGTGGAGATGGGCCAACTGTTTATGTTCATAAGCTAGACGATGTGAACCTCCGTATTCCTCCAACCCTAATCAAAATGGACATTGAAGGTTCCGAGGTTGAAGCCTTGTGGGGGGCGCGTAGGATACTCAAAGAACACAAGCCAGTCTTAGCCATCTGCGCTTATCATCTGGCAGATCACCTTTGGCAGATTCCTTTGCTTATACACGCAATTCAGCCTGAGTATAAGCTATTACTGCGGCGCTACAGGCCAGGGACGTGGGAGACTATATGGTACGCAGTGCCGCCCAAAAGGATAGTGAAATGACTCCACTGTTTACTATAATTACCCCTTCTCTCCAGCGCGAAAGCCTTATTGAGTGCTGCGAGTCAGTCAACTCGCAAACAAATACGTCTTGGCAGCATATCGTCCAATGTGACTGCTTGGAATTAAACGGCTCTCTTATCGAGAGAATCAAGCATCCTCAGAGAGAGATTTATTGCTGTGGGGTTCACCACAAGAACTACGGTAATACGTGCCGGTATTTAGCATGGAAGAAGGCTATATCACCGTGGATAATCATGCTTGACGACGATAATTCTTTGGCCCACGACAGGGTTCTAGCGCAGTTAAGCAAGGTTCTCGCCGATGATATTCAATGGGCAATATTCCCGATTCTCAGATTCGGCCATGTGTTCTTTAACGATCCTCCCGGTTTGTGCATGACGGACACTTTGAACGTTGTTGCGAGAAGAGAGATTGCACGGTGGCCGAATATTCCAGACTATACCGCCGATGGACACTGGGTAGAAGTACTTAAAGAGAAGTATCCATACGCTGCATTTCCTGACTTTCTTCCTATTGGCATCATGGAAAAATCGAATGAGGGAAAATGAACGACCTTATCGTATTGACCGGAGCTTCCTGTGTACACGGCACAATGGAACTCTATCTGCGCCAACTAGCAGACGCCAAGATCGACGTTCATGTGGAAGATTTGTCAAAAACCGACCTTGGCATTGGCGCACACATGGATTACAAGATTAGGTATATGCGTGATCTTGTCGGACGCTTTCAGCACTACGAGCGCATCGTCATGACCGATGCCTTCGACGTTACCTTTTATGGGAGCAGGGAAGACGTGATACGCAAGATTCCTACCGATCATATCCTGTGGGGCGCTGAGAAAAACTGCTATCCAGACCCGTCTATTGCGGCGCGTATTCCTGATCGTGGGCTGTGGAGATTCACGAACGGAGGACTTGTAGCTGGTACACCTGAAAACTTCTTCAAATGGTGCGATGCAGTTGAATCCCATCCCTTACTCTTATCTGGCTACCTAGACCAGCAATTCATGAATATGCTTCTTGCTGAGGAGTCAGACCTGTGCCATATTGACCACAGCACAGAGTTGTTTTTCTGTCTTTACTGCGGCTATCCAGAACTTGACTTTGAGAAAGGATTGCCTGTCAATACGCTTTACCAGACTCATCCGAACTTCTGCCATGCAAACGGAGGCTCTGGAACCGATGGAATGTGGGCGGCATACAACAGGAGTTTGGCATGAATAAAATCATCCAACAAGACTTGCAGACCATCGTCTCCGCTCCGCTACCGTGGAAAAACTTTGAGGGTTCTACAGTGCTTGTTACCGGAGGAGCAGGGTTTCTACCGGCGTATATGGTGGAGACGCTGCT
>PLNY01000294.1 GCA_003141915.1 Anaerolineae bacterium
TGGTCGTTCGGCGACTACTACAAAAAAGAAGCCATCGAATGGGCATGGCAATTGCTCACCGAAGTCTGGGGCTTGGAAAAGGAACGTCTCTATGCCACCGTCTTCAAAGATGATAAAGGCGATGTTCCCGCCGATGAAGAAGCCGCCAACAATTGGCTCAAACAACCCGGCTTCGATCCAACGCATCTTTTCTATATGGGACGCAAAGATAATTTTTGGGAAATGGCGGATACCGGTCCATGCGGTCCATGCTCTGAAATTCATTATGACCTGCATCCCTCCGATGAAAAAGTTGACGAGAAAACTTTGGATACGGATCGCTTCGTTGAGCTATGGAATTTGGTCTTCATTCAATACAACCGTCTCGGCCCCGACACCCTCGAGCCGCTTCCTGCCAAACATGTGGATACCGGTATGGGCTTCGAGCGATTGGTCTCCATCTTGCAGAACGTCGACTCGAATTACAAGACCGATCTCTTCGCCAAATCGCTGAGCGTGCTGCGATCCCTGACCGGCGCGAGCGAATCCGAAATGTTAAAGGATTTCACGCCGTATCGTGTTGTCTGCGATCATGCCCGCACCGCGTCCTTCCTCATCGCCGATGGCGTGGTGCCCGGCAACGTGGGGCGCAACTATGTAGCGCGCATGATCATTCGCCGCGCGGCGCGCTTCGGTTCGAAGATCGGATTGCATGAACCGTTCCTTGCCAAAGTAGCCGAGGCGGTGATTGCCACCTACGGCGCGTTCTATCCCGAACTGGAAAAAAGCCGCGGCGCGATCCTCGATAATCTAACGCGGGAAGAAATCCGCTTCGCGCGGACGATTGAAACGGGCACCGCTCATTTGGAGAATCTGCTCTCCGAACTTCGCGACCAAAAGAAAACCGTGCTCGATGGCCGCCGCGCGTTCGATCTTTATGCAACGTATGGCTTGCCCTTTGAAATCTCGCGTGACATTGCGCGTGAACACGGACTCGATGTTGACGAAGCAGGATTCAAGGCCGCTCGCGAAGAACATAGTCTCGCCTCTGGCGGCGGCAAAGCAATGGGCAAGCTGGGCGGCGAAGATGCGGAATTCTTCGCGGGCATTCTGAAAGATTTGCAAAAGAAAAAGAAACTCGGCGAACGCGGCGTGGAATATGATCCATACACCAGCCCGCGCCTCGAAGGCGAAGTGTTAGCGTTGATCGTTAATGGAGAATCGGTGCAATCGGCATCTTTTGGTGATCAGGTCGAAGTGATTCTTCCAAAGACCGGTTTCTATGTTGAGGCCGGTGGTCAGGTGGATGATACGGGCTACATAAAATCTCTCCCTCTAAATTCAAAGAATTTGGGGGAAGTTGGAGGGGGGCAAAACTGGGAAATAGAAGTTACCTCCATGCGTCGGGCTTCGGCTGGAGTCATCGTTCACGTCGGTGAAGTGATTTCCGGTCAGCCCAAAGTTGGCGACAAGTGCATTGCAGAAATAGATATGGCGCGCCGACATGACATCATGCGCAATCACACGGCCACGCATCTCATGCACGCCGCGTTACACCAGGTCTTGGGTCCACATGCGGTGCAAGCCGGTTCGTTGGTCGCGCCGGATCGTCTGCGCTTCGACTTCAACCATCCCGAAGCGATGACACCGGAACAGATCGAGCGCGTCGAAAAGATTGTCAACGAAGCCGTGGCAAAAGATATGAGCGTTCATAAAGAAACAAAATCGCGCGAAGCTGCGATTGCGGACGGCGCGATGGCTTTATTCGGTGAAAAATATGGCGAGACGGTTCGCACGATTACCGTCAGCAATGCGGATGAAAAATATTCCTATGAACTTTGCGGCGGCACGCACCTTGAACGCACATCGGACGTGGGCGCATTTATCATTGTCAGTGAAGGGTCCGCCGCGGCAGGCGTGCGCCGCATCGAAGCCGTCACCGGACGCGGCGCGTATGAATTGATCGCGCGCCGATTCAAATTGTTAAAACAAACTGCTTCCGCATTGAAATCTTCCGTGGATGAAGCTCCACAAAAAGTAGAATTGCTTGAAGAAGAATTGAGTGATGCAAAAAAAGAAATCGCGCATCTTCAAGCACAACAGGCGCTTGCAATTTTCAATTCACAGCTAGCCAATGTTCAAACCGTCAAAGACGTCAAAGTGCTTGCGGCTGACATTCCGAATACCAGCGTTGATACGTTGCGTTCGCTTGCTGATAAGTTCCGCGAGAAATATCCCAATAACGGCATCGCAATCTTGGCAACGGGAACAACCGTCATCGCAGTCTTGACCGAAGACCTCGTCAAACGCGGACTGAAAGCTGGAGAAATCATCACCGCTATCGGCGGGCGCGGCGGCGGACGCCCGAATCTGGCGCAAGGCAGTTTGTCCGATGCGTCAAAAGTCAGCGAGGCATTGAACAAAGTTATAAAAGTAGTGGAGGGGAAACTGAAATAACTTTTCCGTTTGATAAAAATCAAAACGCCTTCTCGTTGAAAAATGGAAAGGCGTTTTTAGTTTCGCATGACATTGATAAGATTGTCTGACCCGGCCCTCAAGATCGATCCTATTCAATCTGTTGATCGTAACAGCACACCCGGTTTCGGCCGGATTGTTTTGCTTGATACAAAGCCTGATCGGCCGCATCAACGAACTTAATCAGCGATGGATAATGATCTGAAACGCAAGCCACTCCCAGGCTGATTTGCATGGAAATTTGTTTTCCATTCTCCAATGACAATTTTGCTTCAAATGTTTTGATCCGCAAACGCTCCGCCACTGTAATCGCTTTTAATATCGGCGTTCCGGGCAACACCAACAGAAACTCATCGCCTCCCCACCGGCCAACGCGGTCATACTGTCGCAGGTTTTCAGTAAGAATTTTAGCCAACTGACGCAATAGATGATCGCCGCCCTTATGTCCATATTGATCGTTGAAAGTTTTAAAATGGTCAATATCCAGGATTATGATACTAAGCGGCTGTCCTTTGCGTTTTGCAAGGCCAAGCTCAGCTTCGGCATAGTCTTCAATTGCACGGCGATTTAATAAGTCGGTGAGGCCATCTTGCATGGCAAGGATTTCCATTTTGCGGTTCGCGCGGGTGAGTTGCTCCTGCAGCTTGATGATGCGTTCACCACTCGCCACACGAGCGATCAGTTCCATTTTATCGAATGGCTTGGTCAAATATTCGTCGGCGCCAGACTCTAAACCAATGACTACGTTGGGTTTATCGTCAATGGCGGTTAACATAATGATATAGGTATAGCTCTTCTGGCCGCTGGAGCGAATGGAACGAATCAACTCCGGCCCATCAAGCCGGGGCATCATCCAATCGGTAATGACTAACTGGAAAGGTTCGCACTCAAATAACTCCCACGCCATCTGGCCATCCTCCGCCTCCACCACGTCATAGCCGGCCGCCTCTAGTCGCATTTTGACCAATCGTCGCGAATCCGGATCGTCTTCAGCTATCAGTATCTTCATGCTTCATCCATTCTACTATAAGATGAGAATACGCATAGAATATCAGAATGCATTGAACAAAATCTTAAAAGCAGCGGAAGGGAAATAGTACCATCGGCCCATTTTTTAAATAGGTGACGCATTTATAATCCAATTACTTAAAAAGGAGAGTGTCATGTCACGCATCTTTAGATTTACCTTGTTGTCCATCTTGATTCTATTTTCCTTCGCATGTGGGTTGATCTCCAACCCGCTCAATCAAGCCAAAGGGTTGGCATCCACTGCGGAAGCCATCGCAACTTCCAATCCAGTTTCAACTCTCGAGGCACTACCATCCTCCATGCCGCTATCCACGCTGGAGGCTCTGCCTTCTTCAATGCCGGAGGTTGAGAAATATCTCAATCCGACCGGAAAGCCGGTCAGCAATTGGAATGATATTCCGATCATGACTCAGGCCACAGCCGGTCAGGAATTCGACAAGAATACTTATAGTTTCAAAGCCGATGCAAGCGCAACGGATGTTCAAACCTTTTACACGGATCAACTCAAGGCGCTCGGCTGGTCGTCCGCCTTCAGCGCACAGGGCGGCGGACAAGGAGGAGTGATGCTTTTTACAGAGAACAGCACCGTTCTTTCGATCACCATTACGCCGAGCAACAACAGCGTTGTGGTTTTATTAATCCTTCAATGATAGAGTTAATTATAAAGAGGCCATCCAGCAAGTGGATGGCCTCTTTTACTGATCAATATCAGATCAATTCATTGAACAACGATTTGAATATAAATTGTGTCGCCAAACGCTTCCCCACTCGGACCGACGGCCTGCCACGTGCTCGTATAGGTTCCCGTGTCTGACGGCGCGGTGAAGATGATGCGAAGCGTGGCTTGCGCGCCGGCACGGGCCGGGTAAAGAGCCTGTTCCGTCGCCGCGCCCATCGCGGGACCATTAATCAATTTCAAGCGATAATTTGAATCCCAATTGCAGGTTCCGCTGTTCGACACCAGCCATTGCTTATCAACAGGTTGTCCCGAACTAAAGGGCGTATTATCAGGAATGGTTATGTCTTTAACAAAAGTCAAGCCATTCGTGCACGGTGTAGGAGTGGGAGTAGGAATAACAGCAGTAGATGCGGGAGTAACGGTTGATGTAGGGATGCGAATGACAACTTGGGTCGGAGTAATTTCGATGAACTGCGTGGGGGGAAGGAAATAGGTCGGCGTGGATTGGGGAGCACACGCTGTCAGCGTAATGATAAGTGATAAAACAGCGAATCGTTTGAGGGTCAAGAATGGATGCGTGATGTGCACCGAACTTAAACGTCTAATCGATATCCAACGCCGCGGACCGTCTTCAGGAATTTTGGTTTCAGAGGATCCACTTCAATCGCGCGCCGGAGCCAAGAAACATGAACATCCAACGTGCGCGTGTCGCCCGTATAATTCGTTTCCCAAACTTTTTTGAAGAGGACATCGCGCTCGATCACTTCGCCATGTTTTTCCATTAACATTTGAAGGAGCATAATCAGACGAGGCGTCAATTTGGTGCTCTTTCCGAGACACCGCACGCGGCGGCGTTCCACATCGAGCCGGATCGGCCCAACGTGCACCATGTTTTTTCCGTCGCCCGGCAAAAGCGGCTTAATGCGATTGACGAGCGACTGCGCAGTGAACGGCAGGATCAACACGGCATCCGCAATATCTTTATCCACCTTGGCTTCTTTTGCCAGGATCAGAACAATCGGATACTTTGGATTTTTCTCGCGAACGGATTGGCAAATGCGCAGGCCTGTGCTTCTTAAGGAAGCGGCATTGACCACGACAATGGTCGGGTTGATTTTTTCAAGACGTGAAACCGCTACGCTTCCACTGGTTACAACATTAACTTCAAAGCCCTTCTTCTGCAATTCAGATGCAAAAGAAGGAATGTCTGCGTATCGGCCTTCGACAACAAGGAGAGAAGAAGTGGGCATTGGATGAGATGAGTATCTTTGCAAAAAAGATGGAAACAATAATTACCCGATTGTTAAGGTGGGTCACATTATACACCAAATCTTAACAAAAGTTGTCAACCTTAAGTACTGCCTTTTTATATAACACGATTCGGTTTAATTTAATTAACCTTGCAACGATATTGCATTATACTCTATCGCAATCTCAATAAATATACAGGATGATCTTTATGATACTTTCTCCATCAGCCCAAAAAGTGCAGGACATTTTAACATCACAGGGTTTCGATTGCAATGTGATCGAGTTCGCTGAAAGCACGCGCACCGCACAGGAAGCCGCCGACCGCGCCGGATGTTTACTCGGACAGATCATCAAGTCATTGATCTTCAAGGGAAAAAATTCAAATAAGCCGATTCTTGTTTTGACCAGCGGCGCCAACCGCGTCGACGAAAAACGCATCAGCGAATACGCGGGTGAGGCAATCATCCGCGCCGACGCGGATTTCGTGCGCGTCGTTACCGGCTTTGCGATCGGAGGCGTGCCTCCGCTGGGTCACGCGCAAAAAATGAAAACCTATCTCGATGAAGACCTGCTTCAATATAAAACCGTCTGGGGCGCGGCAGGCACGCCGAATGCCATCTTTGAATTGATGCCCGATGATTTGATAAAAATGACCAATGGAAAAGTAGTGAGGATCAAATAATGTTAAAAGATATTTATAACTTCCTGCCGCTCACGGATCAACTACTCAGCAGTGGCATGCCAACCGCGGAACAAATGAAAACCATTGCAGAGGCGGGCGTCAAAGTGGTGATCAATCTCGCGCCATTCGATCCCGAGAGGGATTTAAAGGATGAAGGTGCACTGGTCGAATCGCTTGGAATGAAATACATCAACATTCCAGTCGACTGGGAATCGCCCACGCGCCAAAATCTCGAAGCGTTCATGAAAACGATGGATGAAAACAATAATGGCAAGATGCTCGTTCATTGCCGCGCCAACTTCCGCGCCTCGAGCTTCATCATGTTATATCGCGTTCAGCGTCTTGGATGGAAACGGGAAGAAGCGTTCAAGGTTTTGCGTCAAATTTGGAATCCGGATGAATATCCAGTCTGGAAAAAATTCATCGAGGATAATGTATCGAAACCATGAAACGAATCGGATTTGCGCTTGTTATCCTGACCCTCAGCCTGCTGGCTTGCGCCCGAACTTTTAACTCAACTTCAAATTCTTCCGCCGATACGACGCACACGCTGACTTTCGGCGGGCTTCAACGCACATACGTTTTGCATATCCCGTCATCGTACAATGCCAATCAACCTGCGCCTTTGGTCTTTGATTTTCATGGCGGATTGGGAAACGCATCCACTCAAATGCGTACGAGCAACTTCGAGCCGCTGGCGGACGAAAAAGATTTCATTGTTGTTTATCCCAATGGCACCGGGTTGCTTGGAGATAAGCTTTTAACTTGGAACGGCGGTACTTGTTGCGGTTACGCGGTAAAGAATAATATTAATGACGTCGGTTTTGTGCGCGCTATCATTGCTGATCTTGAATCTTCTTATAAGATTGACGCCAAACGCATTTTCGCAACCGGACTCTCCAACGGCGGCATCATGTCTCAACGTCTGGCCTGTGACGCGTCGGATGTTTTCGCCGCTATCGGTCCCGTTTCGGGAACGTTGAATGATCCCGAATGTCAGCCAAAAGAGCCGGTGTCTGTTATCGAATTTCACGGCACAGCCGATCAACATCTTCCCTATGATGGCGGCGTTGGTGACAAATCACTTACGGATGTGTCGTTTGTTTCCGTCAAAGATACGATTGATGCCTGGTTGAAATTCGACCAGTGTCCGACCCCTCCGCAAACCAATACATTCGCCGATATTCAACATGATACCTATTCCAATTGCGCGGACGGGACTGCGGTTGAACTTTATACCATTGTCGGCGGCGGATATGCCTGGCCCGGAGGAAATGGTCCGGCCTGGCCCGGAGGCGATCCACCAACGCAAACGATTTCCGCGACGAAACTCATGTGGGATTTCTTCGCGGCACATCCGAAGCCATAAGATATTGTCATAAGCCCGCATAGGACTATCGGCTCATGATTTTTTCATTTGCAGTTGGAGGAGAACAGTGTAGAATTTCCGCGCTCGCTCGAAACCTATACTGAAGTTGATCAAAGCACAAGGTGCACGGTCAAATCAAAGCAACGTGTCTGAATTGGAAATTGAGAAAATGAGAATCCNNAGGATAAAAATGAACAAATCCCAGAAAGCTATTTTGATTTTTGGAACGATGCTTTTAATCCTGGCCTGCAACTTTCCTTCGGCCGCCATCACGCCGACAAGTGAGCCTAACATTGCCACAATCGTAGCAAACTCACTTCAAGCGGCTACAGACGCCGCCGGAACAAGCGCGGCGCAAATCACCTCAACGCCCACCATAACTCCCACCGCAACGGCCAGCCCCACTCCACAAGCCCTGGCTGTGAGTTATGGAAATGTCCAATTGGCCATTCCTTCAAATTTGGCAAGTGGAACCACCAACGTGACCACAACAGATATTGAATCGCCCTACATCAATCCTTCTGCG
>PLNY01000266.1 GCA_003141915.1 Anaerolineae bacterium
TCAATCGCGCGGCTTTACGTACATTGATGACATCGCGCGCGGCACGATCCTTGCGCTCAAACCGCTTGGATACGAGATCATCAACATCGGCGGACATGAAGTGATCACGATCAATGATTCGATCAAGCTCATCGAAGAGTTAAGCGGCAAAAAGGCGAACGTTCAATATGGTCCGCCAAATCTGGCGGATATGTTCGCCAATTGGGCGGACGTCAGCAAGGCGAAAAAACTTTTGGGATGGGAACCTCGAGTGGGACTCCGCGAGGGTATGAAAAAGCTCATTGAGTGGTACGCCGCTGAACGGTCGTGGGCGAGCGGGATTTTGACTCCGTGAATTCTTGGCGTCATCGGTTTGAATCGTGGCGCGCGGACAACATCCTGCGTCGCGTCGTTCGTAACAGCGGATATCTTTTCAGTTCCACAGCCATTTCTGCCATCTTAAGTTTCGTCCAGGGCATCTTCGCCGTGCGCCTGCTTGGCATTAACGGTTACGGACTCGCGGTTGGCACGATCATCCTGTTTGCCTCGAACGTGAACCGTTTGCTTTCTTTCCGCATGAGCGAAGTGATGGTGAAATATTTGGCCGAAGCGCTCACGGAAAAAAAGCTTGAGCGCGCCGCGGCAGTGGTTAAAGGCATCGGCTTGGTGGAAGGCTTTACCTCGGTGGCCGCGTATTTGATTCTATTGGCATTGACTCCCTGGGCGGCGCGTACATTTGCCAAAGATGCGACCACTGCACCGCTCTTTGCGTTTTACGGGCTTTCCCTTTTATCGAATCTCATCTACGAGACCTCGACCGGCGTGCTGCAAGCCACTGACCGCTTCGACCGCGTGGCCGTGATCAATTTGATTCAAAGCATTATTACTGCCATAATGATTTTTGCGGATTTTGTTTTGAAGCGTGGCATGATGGATGTGTTGACCGCATATCTTGTTGGCAAAACTTTTACCGGCATTGCCGTGATTTATTTTGCCGTGATTGAATTGAATAAAGTGCTTGGCAAAGATTGGTACCGCGCTTCGCTTCGTCAATTGACCGATTGGCGTTCGATTGGAAGTTTCGCGATCAACACCAACTTGAATGGTACGATCACGCTCTTTGTGCGCGATAACGCGCCGTTGTACCTTGCTGCGTTGGGAACCGTGACCGAAGTCGGTTATTTCAAACTCGCCTTGAGTCTGGTTAACATCGTTTCACTGCCCATCGAGCCATTCATCTGGCCGACATATGCCGAGTTGACGCGCAGTATCGCCTTGCGCCAGTGGAAGGAAACAAAACGACTCTTGCGCCGTGTCAGCGCGATTGCGGGAGGCTGGACTCTCGCAGCGGGCGGCGGACTGGTCGCGTTCGGCTGGTGGCTTATCCCGCTGGTGTATAAATCCGATGCGCGTCCAGCCTATTTCTCGTTGATTATTTTGCTGATCGGTTATGGAACGGCAAACGTCTTTCATTGGAATCGTCCGCTCCTGCTGGCGTTTGGCATGCCGGGCTTTCCGGTGATGGCGATGACCGTGGTCGGCGTGGTCGAGATCGCATTGATCTTTTTGCTCGTGCCGCATTACGGCTATCTGGCTGAGTCCGCCATCGTTTCGGGATACTTCGTCGTTGCCATCGGCTGGATCGTCTGGCGTGGTTTGAGCGTGCTTCATCAAAAAGAAATCTCTGCTGAATGAGAATCGTTGCGATTGCAGGCTCACGCATTCCATCGGACACTGCCAACAGCATTCAAGTGATGAAGGCTTGCCAGGCGTTGGTTCAACTCGGGCATGAACTTACGCTGATTGTTCCGGCGAATCCATCTTCCATTCAACATCCTCCAATTGACGAAATCGCATCTTTATATGGACTTCAAACTTCCTTTAACATTGAATGGTTATCATCCATCAATCGCTGTTTATTTACGTGGCAGGCGGTGCAACGCGCTCGCGCACTCAAGCCCGATTTGATTTACGTGTGGATGGTTCAATCCGCAGTCTTTGGATTGCTTGCTCGTTTGCCGGTCATCTTCGAGATTCATATTCAGCCATCCGGATTGCTCGGTCCGGCGTGGCATCGTTGGTTTGCGCGCATTCGCGGCCGCAAGCGTTTGGTTTCGATCACGCGTGCGCTCGTGGATGTTTTGCAGAATCAATTCAATGTTCGACTGGATGCGGATGAAATCGTCGTCGCGCCCAACGGCGTTGACCTCGAACGTTTCGCTTCATTACCGGACCCGGTGGCGGCGCGCCGAGGATTGAACTTCGTCGAAGCCCCGACCGTGATGTGCACCGGTCACTTATACGCGGGACGCGGCGTGGAACTCTTCATTGAGTTGGCGCGCAGAATTCCAAGCGCGCAATTCGTATGGGTCGGCGGACGCCCGCAAGATGTCAATGAATGGCGAGCAAAAGCCTCATCTCACAATTTGCGAAATGTTTTATTCACCGGCTTCATCCCCAATCGTGATCTTCCGTTATATCAATCCGCCGCGGACGTATTGCTCATGCCGTATGCGCGTTCGATCTTTGGTTCGAGCGGTTCCGCGGATTCCGCCGCGGTCGCCAGCCCGATGAAGATGTTCGAATACATGGCGGCGGAACGTGCCATCATCACCAGCGACTTGCCTGTGATTCGCGAAGTGCTCAATGAAACGAACGCGGTCTTTTGCCCGCCCGATGATGTGGACGCTTGGAAGACTGCGCTTGAAAATTTACTTGCATATGAGCCTCGCCGCCTGATGTTTGCGAGACAAGCGCGCTTCGCGGTAGAAAACCATACCTGGATTGCGCGTGCGAGAAAAATATTGAACGGGTTTTAATTGGACACGGATTACACGGAAAAGCACGGATTTTTTTAATCGTTTTTTCCATGAGAATCTGTGAAATTCATGTCATCTTGCGTGCAAAAAGTTTTTACGCTCCCTATGCTTTCGCTTTCTTTCTGACCGGGCTTTTGCGCTCGGACTTTTTCTTCAAGCCCAG
>PLNY01000438.1 GCA_003141915.1 Anaerolineae bacterium
CAAATTTATCCTATCGGAAGTATAGTAGAAAAACACGAGGTGTCAAGTTTTTTTAATCATTGGGATAAGGCGTTTTATTTTGAAATGCGTTCGGATGAGGCGAAACTCAGACTGTCAAAACTATTGACACATTTCATAACCGTAGTAGAATACCGCCCAATATGTTTAGAGATAAAGCAAGTATCCTGATGGAGGCCCGCTCTAAGCGCATGCCCGACTTTGCAACTTCGGTTGTCGGGTTTGGGCTTGTTCTGGTTAATAAAAAATAGATTAGATAAGTATTGCCTCAGTTTATTATATCTACCTATATGCCTGCCAAAACGCTCCCCGACAACGGGAGCGTTTTCATTTTAATTAATTCAGATTGGAGATTGGACCATGGTTGAAATTTTGGATACAACTTTGCGCGAAGGCGAACAGACTCCTTACGTCAATTTCACGGTTGATGAAAAGGTCGAGATCGCGCGCTTGCTCGATCAAATCGGCGTGGACATGATTGAAGCTGGCGATCCGTCCGTTTCGCCGAATGTGGCGAAGGCGATTGAACGCATCGCCTCACTCGGACTTCAAGCAGAGATCGTTGCCCATTCCATTGCTTCACGCCCAGGCATTGATCACGCCAAAGCCTGTGGCGCGGATCGCGTTGCCATTTTCTATGCCACCTCTCAAATTCATCTCGACGCGAAACTGCATAAGACACATGACGAAGCAGTTGCAATCATTTGCGAGCATATCGCCTACGCTCGCAGCCTCAACTTGAAAGTGCGTTATACGCCTGAAGACGCCACCCGCACTGACTTTGAATTTCTTGTGCGCGTTTGCAACGCAGCCATCGAAGCCGGAGCTGATCGCATCAGTTTTGCGGATACGCTCGGAATTATGCAGCCGCATATTTTTTACGAACGCGTCTGTCAATTGCGGGAACGCCTGCTTCCTTGCAAAATAGATTTGCATTGTCACGACGATTATGGTTTGGCGCTGGCGAATGCAATGGCTGGCATTCGCGCTGGTGCGGATTGCATCCATACCACGGTCAACGGAATGGGGGAGCGTACCGGTATCCCTGATTTAGCAGAAACCATTATTGCGTTCCACAATTTAGAAGGGGTGACAAAATTCAATATTCAACCCTTGATGAATATATCGGGCTATCTTGAAAAAGTATCCGGATTTTTTCTTGCCCCCAACAAACCCATCACCGGACAAAATGCGTTCAGCCATAAGAGCGGTGTACACACGAACGGAATTCTCAAAGATCCGCGCACCTATGAACCGTTTGATCCGGCTCTGCTCGGGCGTGAGCGCAGAATCGTAATTGACAAATACACGGGTAAGAGTGCCGTATCGTCTTGGCTGGCCGAATATGGAATCGAAGTAAGCGCGTCGGAGTTGGATGTGATCGTCTCGCGCATCAAGAACTTGGGCGACCAGCGCAAGCAATTATTCGACACGGACATCATTGAGATTGCTGAACTGGTGACGGGTCGCGTGATTGATGTGATCCCGCATGACCTCAGTGCGCTGGTGATGGTGGAAGTGGAGTCCCAGGTATATACGTCGTCGGTGGTGCGCCGCTTGCGCGGGTTTGCCAACGTGAGCAACGTTTACGAAATCACTGGTGATTACGATGTCAGCGCGTTTGTTAATGTGGAAAATGTCATGGCGCTGAATAACTTGATCGAAGAAATCCGCACTGTGCCCGGCGTGAAGCGCACCGAGACGCGCTTGGTGCTGAAAAAATATGCCGCCAATGGAAATGCAAAATCTTAATAATAAAAAGGAGAGAGTTTATGGGAACACTTGTTGAAGAAATTTTTTCCAGAAAAGCCGGAAGGCAAGTGAAAGCCGGAGAGATTGTATTGCTGGATGTGGATTACATCATGAGCCACGACAATACGACTCCGCTGGCGATCAAAGCCTTTCGCGAAATCGGTAAACCGATCCGCGACAAGAATCGCATTGTCCTGCATTTCGATCATGCTTATCCGGCTCCAAATGTGATGGCTGCCGAAAACCACCGCAAGATTTTGGATTTTGTTAAGGAACAGGGACTCCCACATTTATACAAGCAGGGAGTCTGCCATCAAGTGATGATCGAGGAAGGATATGTTACGCCCGGCTCCATTGTCATCGGTGCGGATTCGCATTCGAACACCTATGGATCGATGGGAGCATTCGGCGCGGGCTTCGGCTCCACTGAAATTGCCGTGGCATGGGTGACAGGCAAATGCTGGTTCAAAGTGCCGGAGACGATTCGCATTGAACTGCATGGCGATGCACAGCCCGGCGTCTATTCCAAGGACGTGATGATTTATATTGCGGGCTTGCTTGGCATGGACGGTGGGACATATCGCTCCGTTGAATTCGGTGGCGAATATATTGACAACTTGCCGGTGCATGAACGCATTGTCTTCCCAAACATGTCCACCGAAATCGGTGCGAAGTGCGGGCTGATCGCGGCGGATGATGTGACGATTAACTTTCTCGAAAGCGAGACTCCGGCTAAGGGTCCGTTCGAACGAATCGTGCCAGTCAATCCGCGCTATGAACGCGTGATCGAGATCGATGTGTCAACGATTGTTCCGCAGGTTGCCTGCCCTCCCGATGTGGATAATGCCAAGCCGTTGCAGGAGATGCTAGGTCTCGAAGTGCACGAAGTTTATATCGGCACCTGCACCAATGCGCGTTATGAAGATATCGAAATCGTGGCGAAGATTCTCAAAGGGAAGAAAGTTGACCCGTTCACGCGCGTGATCGTCACGCCTGTCAGTGATCGGATTTATAAGAAAGCACTGCAAAACGGTTTGATTGAGATCCTGATGAANNCGGGTTGCACCATAACTGCCACCGGATGCGGTGCATGTATCGGACGTCATGGCGGAATCCTCGCCGCGGGTGAACGCGCGCTGACAACAATGAACCGCAACTTTATCGGACGGATGGGCAGTCCACAGTCCGAGATTTATCTCGCCAGCCCGGCTACTGCCGCGGCTACCGCGCTGAATGGTCGTATTACTGACCCGCGTGGCTATTTGGNNGGAAAATCTTTAAACACGAACTACACAATAGGAGAACCTTATGGGAAAAGCCTGGAAGTTTGGAGAAAACCTGAATACGGATGAAATCATCCCGGGTCGTTTCAACATCACGATTGACCCGCTTGAACTGGCGAAGAATGTCTTTTGCGAAATCAAGCCGGAATATTCAAAGAATGTCAAACCCGGCGATGTCATCGTCGGCGGACAAAACTTTGGTTGCGGTTCGTCACGTGAACATGCGCCGATTGCCATCAAAGGCTCGCAAGCCCAGTGTGTGATTGCGCCGTCGTATGCGCGCATCTTTTTTCGCAACGCAATCAACATCGGTTTGCCGATTCTGGAATGTCCCGAAGCGGCAGCAGACATTGAAGAAGGAAATGATGTGGATGTGGATTTGGCGACAGGGCGGATTACGAACGTCACGAAAGATCATGTTTATCAAGCGCGCCCGCTACCTGATTTTGTTTTGAAGATCGCGGATGCAGGCGGCATTGTAAATTTCCTGAAGGAGCATGATATTCAGGAATTGATGTCATGACGAGATACAAAATTTGTCTTTTGCCCGGTGATGGCATTGGTCCCGAAGTGATTGATTGTGCGGTTCAAGTACTGCGCGCTCTTCCGCTTGAATGGGATTTCATTGAGGGCGGCATTGGCTACGCTGAATATCAACGCGGTGGTTCACCGTTACCTGAAGAAACTTTGCAAAAGATTCTCAGCGCGGATGCAACCTTATTTGGCGCGGTGACCACACCGCCCAATATTCCGAATTATTTTTCGCCCGTTGTGCGGATGCGGCAATCGCTTGACCTTTATGCCAACCTGCGTCCGTGCCGTTCGATCCCGCATCCATCTTCGCGGACGGGAATCGACTTTATGATTGTGCGCGAAAACACCGAGGGACTTTACTCCGGCATCGAGCGGCTTGAAGATAATGGCAACCGCGCCATCACTGAACGCGTCATCACGCGCCGTGCCTCCGAGCGGATCGTCCGCAAAGCATTCGATCTCGCGCGCCAAACGGGACGCAAAACTGTCCATGTGGTTCACAAAGCCAATGTGCTCCGTCAAACCTGCGGACTGTTTCGTTCTGTTGCATTTGAAGTTGCTAGAGATTATCCCGACATCACTTTGCTGGAAATGCTCGTCGATACTTGTGCAATGGAACTCGTGCGCGCACCGGAGCTATTTGAAGTCATTGTCACCACCAATCTGTTTGGCGACATCTTGAGCGATGAAGCTTGCATGTTTGTTGGTGGGTTAGGCGTTGCGGCATCAGGAAATATCGGCGCAGACGCGGCGGTGTTCGAGCCGGTTCATGGCAGCGCGCCGAATCTCGTTGGCACAGGAAAAGCAAATCCCACCGCGACGATTCTTGCCTCGGCCATGATGCTGGATTACCTCGGTGAATCGCATCATGCGAATTCTCTTCGGCAAGCGGTTGAGACTTGCATCGCATCGGGACGAACCACCTCAGACTTGGGTGGAGAATTGACGACAAACCAAATGGCTAATGCAGTCATTGTAGCTCTCGAACTAAATCTCGAAAGGAAATAACATGACTCGTCTCGGATTTCTTATGACGCGTTTGCGTCCCGAAGAAAAACTTCTGCTTGAAGAATTGGATCACCGCGCTAATGTGGAAGTCCTCCGCATTCTCGATGGTGAACATTTCTTTGATATTTCCAAATTGCCGCAGGAAGTCGATCTCGTCTTTGAACGTTCGATCTCTTATTCGCGCGGACTTTACATCTCGCGTATTTTTGAAGCGCACGATGTGCCTGTGATCAATCCGTCGGTGCTTGCGGAGCGCTGCGGCGACAAATATGTCACGAGCCAGATTTTGGTCAGGAATAATATTCCGACTCCGCGCGTGTATATGGCTTTTGACGAATCGTCCGCGCTCGCAGCCATCGAAGCCATCGGATATCCATGCGTGCTCAAACCGGTGGTCGGTTCGTGGGGACGATTGCTTGCCTTGGTCGAGAATCGATCCGATGCAGAATCGTTCATTGAACATAAAGCCGCGTTAGGAATTAATCATCAAGTCTTTTACATTCAAGAATATGTGAATAAACCCGGACGTGATATTCGCGCCTTCGTGATCGGCGAGAAACCGATCTGCGCGATTTATCGCACATCCGAAAGCTGGATCACGAACACGGCGCGTGGCGGTGTCGCTTCAAATTGTCCGTTGACGCCGGAACTGATTGACATCTGTCAACGAACGGCGCGCGCGGTCGGATGCGGGATGCTGGCGATTGATGTGTTCGAGACCGCTGACGGCTTGGTGGTGAACGAAGTGAATCATACGATGGAATTTCGCAACAGCATCACCACCACCGGAGTCAACATCCCGGCGTTGATGGTGGATTATGTTCTATCGCAAGCCCACGCATGATTCATTCATGTCATTGCGAGACCCCGAAGGGGTCGTGGCAATCTCAACTATCCTGCAAACACGAGATTGCCGCGCTTCGCTCGCAATGACATTTGAAATTAAAAATAATTAATGCAACAAGATCGTTGGAGATAACCCAATGAAAACAGTTTGAAAAGTTTGCTTCGGACGAATCGAGAGATTCGGTATTGACATATGTTGGATTGGTAGTAGAATACCGCTCAATATGTTTAGACTGTTTGCGTTGCCGCGTTCCCGTCGTCCGCTGCCCACTTCTCTTCGAGAAGGTCGGGACCTTCTGGTTTGGATGACGGAAAGATAAACGCATGGTACGCTGACACACGCACTCATCAACCAAAGCAGCCCTCCTTCTTGGAGGGCTGCTTTTATTTTCATCTCATAAGGAGTAGTCATGAAAGACAAACCAAAACCGCAAGTCAAGAAAGTCGTCCTCGCTTATTCGGGCGGACTCGACACTTCAGTCATTGTGCCATGGCTGAAGGAAAATTATGGATGTGAAGTTGTGTGCTTCTGCGCCAACGTGGGTCAGGGCGATGAAGAGTTGCGCGGCCTGGAACAGAAAGCGATCAAGAGCGGCGCCAGCCAATGCATCATCCACGATATGAAAGAAGAGTTCGCCGCCGATTATCTTTTCCCGATGCTCAAAGCGGGCGCAGTGTATGAGCACAAATATTTGCTGGGAACGTCCGTTGCGCGGCCGGTGATTGCCAAGCATCTTGTGGATGCGGCGCATCAAGTCGGCGCCGACGCGGTGGCTCACGGCGCGACCGGCAAAGGCAACGACCAGGTTCGGTTTGAATTAACGGTCATGGCGCTTGACCCGCGGTTGAAGATCATCGCTCCGTGGCGCGAATGGGAAATCCGCTCACGCGAAGATGCGATTGCCTATGCCGCCAAACATAAAGTGCCGGTCACGGCAACGATCAAATCCATTTACAGCCGCGATTCGAACTTATGGCATATCTCGCATGAAGGCGGTCTGCTTGAGGATCCGTGGAATGAACCGGAAGAGTCGATGTATCAAATCAGCACTTCGCCGGAGAACGCGCCTGATGAGCCTGAATATGTCGAGATCGAATTCGAGAGCGGCACACCCATTGCCGTTAACGGCGAAAAACTTTCAGCGGCAAAAATCGTCGAACAGCTCAACGCCATCGGCGGCGCGCACGGCATCGGCCGCGTTGACCTCGTTGAAAATCGACTCGTCGGTATGAAGTCGCATGGCGTGTATGAAACGCCGGGCGGAACGATTTTGCTCTTTGCCCATCGCGAACTCGAATCGCTCATCCTGGATCGCGAGACGATGCACTTCAAGGAAATGGTCGCGGTGAAATATGCCGAGCTCGCTTACAACGGTTTGTGGTTCACGCCCCTGCGTGAAGCGTTTGACGCGTTCGTGGATGCTACTCAAGGTCCGGTCACTGGATCGGTGCGACTCAAACTTTATAAGGGCAACATTATTTCGGCGGGGCGCAAATCGCCGTTCAGTCTTTATCGCGAAGATTTCGCAACCTTTGGTGAAGAAGATGTTTACGATCAGAGTCACGCCGAAGGCTTTATCCGGCTCTTCGGCCTCAGCTTAAAAGTCCGCGCGCTCAACGGCTTGCCCGTCTCCGGCCTCGACATGCCCAAGCCCGATTATTCGCGCTTCAAGAGAGATTAGATGACGACACTGTGGGGCGGACGCTTCGCTCAAAAACTCGACGCCGCGGCTTGGGCTTTGAATTCCTCATTGCCCATTGATCGACGCATGGCAGTTCAAGATGTGGATGGAAGCCTGGCGTGGGCCGAAGCTTTGCACAAGGCAAAGATTCTATCGGATGAAGAACACGTTCAGATTGCCCGTGGGCTGGCTCTCGTTAAAAAAGAATTTTCTTCGGGACAGTTTTCCTTCGCGCCATCGGACGAGGATATTCACACCGCAGTCGAGCGCCGCCTCACGGAGTTGATTGGTGCAACCGCTGGCAAACTTCACACAGGACGTTCGCGCAATGATCAAGTCGCAACCGATTTTAGATTGTGGATATTGCAAATCATTCCTGTTTTGAATGACGCGTTGAAAGATTTGCAATCGGCATTGATTGAGCAAGCAGAACTTTCCGGTCAAATTCTGATGCCCGGTTACACTCACCTGCAACGCGCGCAACCAATTTTG
>PLNY01000206.1:0-2441 GCA_003141915.1 Anaerolineae bacterium
TAAACAGGTTCAGCTTTTATGATATTTGGTCGACCACCGATAATTGAAACTGCCTTCATAAGTTTTTCTTTTATTATAGTCTATGCTACCAATAGAGAATAAACGACTTTATTTACTATTTTCTGTTTCTTTGATTCGATTTCCGCGGCGTCAATGTGGGTGTAGCCGAATTCAAGCGCGGAACGCAGCGCGCTCAATGAAACGGAATCCATTTGCGGGTTCGGGAAAGATTCGCCGCCGATCTTCCAGGTGCCGAATCCGATTTTGGGCAAAATCAGGTTGTGAATGGTTTCGTATTTCATGGGCAGGGAGGCGGATTATCCTAATTGATTCAATTGATTCATTTCGGCGGGAGTCAATTCGATATCCGCCGCATCGAGATTTTCTTTTTGATGGCTGGGATTAAACGACATCGGGATGGCGATGACGCGCGGCTGGTTGACCAGCCACGCCAGCGCAATTTGATGCGGCGTAGCGTGATGCGCATCGGCGATGGATTGCATGGTTTGCTCGACGGCAATGTGTCCGTGATTGATCGGCGTATATCCGGTGAGGAGCATGTTGTTTTGCTGGCAATATTCGAGCGTGCCGTCTTTTGCATGGCTGCGACGCGTGAGGCTGTATGGAACCTGGTTCGCAAAGAGCGGCGTTTCGGAAAGCGACTGCGCTTCTTTGATTCGCTTCACATCGAAGTTGCTGACACCAACATGCCTGACCTTACCGTCCTTGACAAGTTGGTTGAGCGCGCGGAACGTCTCTCTCATCGGAACCAGCGGATTGGGCCAATGAATGAGATATGAGTCAATATAATCCATCTGCAACCGGCGCAGACTGTTTTCGCAGGAGCGCAAAACGTTTTTATAAGCAAGATGGGTCGGCCAGATTTTGGTGGTGACGAAAATCTTTTCACGCATCGCACCGGACTCGTGGATGGCGCGGCCGATCAATTCCTCGGCGTGACCTCCGCCGTAAAGTTCAGCGGTGTCGAAATGAATATAACCGAGATTCAGCGCGGAGCGTAGCGCGGCGAGAAAGAACTCATCGTGGCTGCGATCAGCCAGAATGCCTCCCACGAATCTGCCGCCCAGCCGCGCTGAGCCAAAGCCGATTTTGGGAATCTGTGTGTCGTTGAGGGTTTCGTATTTCATAAGGGCCGATTATAGCATTAGGAAAAATTTCCCGCATCACTAAAAAGCGAGAGCAAAGGGAGAGTTTGACGGCTTGCTTTACCTTCTGCTGGGTGGGACGAGATGCAGCTGATTTGACGGAATTGAGTTGAGTGTAGTTTACTCCTTTTGGGCGGCAGATCCCACCAGTCGGGTGCCCGCTTTGTTGGGCAGTTTTTCGCCGCAAGTTGGCCACGTCCAGTGCAGCGGCAGGTTGGGCAAATCATTTATCTCCTATTAATATATAATTGCCAAACCGGTCTCGTCAATCATTATTTAATTACATAAATAGATAACCATTTAATAAGACTATTAAAAGAAACTTCAACCATACCCCCCACAATTTTATAACCCGATTCCCAATCCCTTATCTCCTCGGGACATTGTTCTGCTTGTTCTGTAATTTTTGTACTGCTAATAATTATTCCAGTATGAGCTTCACGTAGAATATAATTTGTGACAAGGTCATAANNCCTCCAGTGCCATAGGAATATGGCCCGCAATCATCCACATGAACTTCAGTTTGATTATCAACACATAATACAAGTTCAGTAAGATTAATATTGGTTGGGCTCCATTTTTCGGGAAAATTATATGGTTCCGGATTTGATGAAATAATTGGATGAATTCCAGATATATTTGAATATATATTCATCGTATTTATGCCAATTCCATCACATATTGGTTTGACTAAAGATCCCAACTGTACTGAATTAAGGGAAGGGGTCAAAGTAGGGGAAGGCACTATCGTGGGAGCAGAGGGTTTTGGTTGAGTAAGTATACCTAAAACGAATAAAATAATAAAAAAAGCAACTATGATAAGAACCATCCTTCTTTGTTCAACAGGAGCATTGGACCATGCATTACCACTCATAGTATTTGCCTTAATTAGCCCTTTCTTTGAGTATGACATTTCTGAAATTTCTTACAATTTTATATCCCTATTCTGGTTTCGAATAATTCTGTAACCATCTCTCAATTATGATTTTTATTATTTCTATCTATGTTGATAATATCATACTTATATCTCTCCATCCATGATCTGTTAGTTTTTCTGGCAATTAATTCTGATAATATTTTGTGGATTAATAAAACAATGCGCCCAACTATGGATTATACCGCCTGTATAACTGCTTATGGGCGGCGCAAGATTAATCTCCGCAGGGGATACACCGTCCTCAGAGACCCGGTGGTCTGAGTCGCTGGAAAAAGTACTTCCGTTTGGGAAAAAGAATCTTCTGGAGACGAATAAGAACCTATTGCAAAGGAAAAGGA
>PLNY01000206.1:2456-5749 GCA_003141915.1 Anaerolineae bacterium
TAGCGACTAACGGGTACTGCTTACTCGCTAACGTGAACCCATTGGTGACTAACGTGTACCACTTGGCTGCTAACTAGAACTAATAGTCGGTATTTGGTTTTCCCGATTTATCTTGGTTATAACGGAACAATCTTTCTGCTTGATACACAAACGGGAAACATTCTTGACCTTTGCTTTTCCGAGCCTTGGCCAAAATTGGCTTGAAACAAAGACTTCGGAAGGCTCTATCTTCCGAAGTCTTTGTTTTATGCTTTCACCAACTTGAACGCTGGTCTCGATTCGCCCACCACAATGCCGCGATGATTCTTGATGGGCAAGGCGGGACCGAACTCGGCGAGTTGATGTAAATACGAATCGATTGCCTGGCAATGAAGGCGGCTGCAATAGGCGTTTCGTCCTGCATATCCAATCCGAACAATCTGAACATGCTTATAATCAACACTTATGCCCTGAAACTTTCACAGTTTTCATAAAACATCAGATCCGATATTGTTACTCCACAGTCACCGGACAGACAAACACTCGTTCCTTGACCGCCATCTTTTTCTGGCCGAGGATTTCGAACCCATCCCTTAGGCGAATATCCTCTGATGAACTTCCTACCATCACTTCAATCGCGCCGGGTTCCACTACAAGATTTAAATCATGATCGTAGAACGCTAGTTGATTCACGGGAAGATGAAACGTAATCGTCCGCGTTTCTCCCGGATCCAGAGCCAGGCGTTGGTATCCTTTCAATTCTTTGATGGGACGCGGGATGGAAGCAAACTCATCGTAGATATAAAGTTGCGCAACTTCTTCGCCTGCTAGTTCGCCAACATTCTTTAAGCTCAATAATATGTCTACGCTTTCACCGGCTGTTGCTCGCTTTTGCTTGATGACCAAATCCTTATATTCAAATGATGTATAACTCAATCCATGTCCAAATGGATATAATGGCGTCACCTTCTCGGACACATAATCCACATACCAGTTAGATTTCATCCCGGCGGGCTTGGCATTATAGTAAATCGGAACCTGTCCTGCCGAGCGCGGGAAAGTGATAGGCAATTTCCCGCCCGGGTTCGCGTCGCCAAACAAAACATCTGCCACTGCAGAGCCGCCTTCTTCCCCCGGCAACCACGCTTCCAGAATCGCATTTGCCTTCTCGGCCAGGGAGGGAAAAGCATAAGGGCGGCCATTGACCAGAACCACTGCAACAGGTTTCCCCGTCGCGAGAAGCGCTTGGGCCAAATCCTCTTGGACGCCGGGTAGTTTCAAATCTGCGCTATCGCGTGTTTCGCCAGTTGTGCAGTCGGGAGTTAATCCGGAACGATCGCCAAGCACCAATACAACAGCATCGGCTTGTTTCGCAATATTGACTGCATTGTCGAAACCAGATGTATCGTCGCTGAGATAATCGCAACCCTGGGCATACAACACTTCGGTATCCGAAGAAACAACCGCCTTGATGCCATCCAGAACATTTGTAATCTTCACATCGTGCTTCGAGAGGATGTCAAGATTCGTGTCAATGGCAGAGTTTGTGGGTGTAAACTTGAACTGCACCAGTTGACGCATTGCCGCATAGGAATAGTCGCCAAGTTGATTTCGCCCGGCGTTTGCATTTGGACCGATGACCGCGAGCGTCTTGATCGTTTTTTGCAGAGGAAGGAAACCGTCATTCTTCAACAGGACCATGCTTTTGCAGGCAATATCATGCGCCAGTGTGCGCTGTTCGGGAGTCTCAAAAACTTCCAGCACTTTGTTTTCGTTCACATAGGAATTCTCGAACAGGCCGAGTTCAAATTTCTTTTTCAGATGACGTTGAACAGCAGTATCAACGAGTTCGATATTGATTTCACCTTTGTCAAGCGCAAGCTTGAGCGGCTCGCCATAGCAAACAACTGTCGGCAGTTCCACGTCAATGCCCGCATTCAATGCCATACCCGCCGCATATGAAGGATTGACGGCAACTTTATGAAAATTGTGGAGCATAATAATGGCTTCGTAATCCGAGACGACGACGCCATCAAAACCCAGTTGCCCGCGCAAAATATCGGTCAGAATGCGGCGCGAAGCCGCAACCACTTCTCCATCCAATTCCGGATAAGCGTTCATCATGGAGGCGAGTTTTGCATCCCGTACCGCCGCTTGAAACGGGGCAAGATAGATATCAGAAACCTCGCGCATTCCCATATGAACCGGCGCGCAATTAAGTCCGCGTTGCGAGAGGCTATGACCAATAAAATGCTTACCCGTTGCCATAACTCCTTCTGCAAGATTTCCCGTCTGCAAGCCTTTGATATAAGCTACTCCAAAATGACTGACGAGCGTGGGGTCCTCGCCAAAGGTTTCCTCTACGCGACCCCAGCGCGGGTCGCGAGCGACATCGAGCACGGGAGCAAGCCCCTGCCGCGCGCCGATGGCAAGCATTTGGTTGCGGATGGCAGTTGTCATCCTTTCAGCGAGTTCGGGTTGGAAGGTGCTGGCAAGTCCCAGCATTTGCGGAAACACTGTGCCGCCTAATATCATCGCGCCGGAACAACATTCTTCATGGATGATGGCTGGGATTCCAAGCCGGGTCTTCTCAATAAGAAACCTTTGCAGACTGTTGGCGGCTTTTGCGGCGTTGACAGGATCAAGCGTGGAGGCGCCTCCCAAACGTGAAATTTGTCCAATGCCATGTTTGAGTTTGTCTGCCACTCTATTCCAATCTAGTACGCCATCGGTTTGAAGTTCAAACATCCAATAGGAACCGATCTGGGCGAGCTTCTCATCCAACGTCATTTGAGAGAGTAGTTTATTTACACGTTGTTCTATGGATTTCATTATGTGTTACTTCCTAGAATTGAATTTTCTCCGGAGCGCCAGTCAACGATTCGACAGTAATCATCAATCAAAATGTGGGTATTGGAAACCGCTCGTACCCANNTGAAAACCGCTCGTACCCACAGTGATGATACTTTCAACTTGCAACGTTTAAGCCTCAAACAGGCGCACATTGGCTGGAGTTTCCGTCTGCGAGCGGGGCGTAGCTGAGACCGCGCGCAGACAGAATCAGGAGGGGAGAGATCATGGAAAAGAAAAGCTGCTGCAAATTTGACATCAGACTCGTTGTCACTAGATGATCAACCTTTGAGCGCGCCAGCCGTCAAACCAGCTACAATTTGTCGTTCGGCGAACAAGTAGAAAATGATGGCAGGAACCGCAGACAAAGCCACAAAAGCCGACATCAACGCCAAATTTGAGCTGTACTCTCCTTGGAACTGCATGGTGCCGAGCGGCAGGGTCCAGAGCTTGTCACTATTGAG
>PLNY01000280.1 GCA_003141915.1 Anaerolineae bacterium
GGCGAGACTCCGTCGAGCCGTGTTTAATCAACCCGCGCCGTCAGCAACAAATCCGGCCCAAGTCGTTTCCACTCAACTTCCCGAAGCTGGAGGGCTTCCGCCAGACTTTTTGCGCCTTTGCCTGCAACTGCCTTGTGCGAATCGCGCCCGCCCAAAATTTTTGGCGCATAAAAAAACGCCACGCGTTGCGCCAGACCACCAAGCAAAAACGACGCATTCACCTCACCGCCGCCTTCGACCAACAAGCTGGTAACATTTTCTGCCCCCAGTTTTTTTAACAGCCAATGCAGGTCAATCTGGTAGGGCACGATCTCCGCACCGCGCCCCACCTTTCGGATTGGTGCTACAAGGACATTCACGCGTTTGGCGAGCTCCGCCACACGTTTTTTTGGCGCGATCTTGCTCACAAGAATCGTTGTTAAAGCCGCATTTTTGTCGCTGACAACTTTTGCTTTCAACGGCGTTCGCGCCATCGAATCCAAAACAATCCGGCGTAGCCGCAAATTTTTATTCTGACTTCCGACTCCTGACTCCTGGCTTCTGGCCATAAGGCTTGGATTGTCCGCGAGAATCGTATTGATGCCGACGAGAATCGCGTCGCTGCCTTGGCGCAATTTCATTCCATAAGCGCGCGCCTTTTCGCCGGTGATCCATTTCGACCCGCCGCTCGCCGTGGCAATTTTGCCGTCAAGCGTCATTGCCGCCTTCACAGTCACGAATGGCGTGTGATAGACAATCCAGTGATTGAACGCCTCATTAAGGCGCTCGCATTCGTCAGCCAAGATTCCGTGAACAACTTGAATTCCTGCCCGCTGCAAAATTTTAAAAGCACGTCCGTGATGCTTCGGATTTGGATCTGTCGCGCCGATGACGACGCGCTTGATTCCCGCAGCAATGATGGCGTCCGTACAGGGCGGTGTGCGGCCGTGTGTGCTGCACGGTTCGAGCGTGATGTAAAGTGTCGCACCACGTGTGTTGTGTCCGCGCTTTTGCGCGTCGCGGAGCGCTTCGATTTCTGCGTGTGGTTCACCAGCGAGCCGATGCCATCCGCGCCCAATGATCTTGCCGCCCTTTACCAGTACTGCGCCGACCATTGGGTTCGGCGAAGTCGTGCCGTAGCTGTGCCGGGCGAGCCGGAGGGCGAGGCACATGAATTGGGTATCAGGCATTCTTACTGTATTGTAGCAGCCGACGTAATGAGGCTCAATTCTTTAACCACGGATGGACACGATGAACGCAGATTTTTAAGTCGCCGAGACGCGGGAAAAATCTTTGCTACTCATGCGTTCAACCAGCTTTCGGTGGGATGTTTGGTTTTGACGTTGAATCTGCTGAACTAGTTGAAGGCGGTTTGGAAGACTGCTGGCGAAGTTGCTGCTGGTAAATTGACAGTTTAACCACGGCGCGCTTCGCGCAATCCAGAAGTTTACCTCGATCTTCTCGCTGCCCGGTCGTTTTTTCAATCTCTTCACCCGCCGCATCTGCGGCTTTTTCGACCTGGACCTTTTTCGCCACTAACCTGACCTCAAAACCTGCAAACCAGTCCTCTGGGACTTCGCTCAACGGTGCGTGCTCGATGTATTTAATGTGGTAGGCCGGATAACCATATTTACTCGTCGTTACGTTCAAGACCTCAGCATAATCACCCTGAATCCACACGATGTCGCCTATCTCAGCGGGCCTCTTCTTCAAAGACCCCGCCAGTTCCGCAGGTTCGGTATTGCTGTCGTGCATCTCGCGGTAGCGCTTGTTTATCCCTTCCGGGACACAACCAAGAAGTAATTGGCAGCGAACTATCAAAGCCAGGATGAGCAATCCAACCCTGTCGACTCCTCGGAAAATTTGCTCTTCTTTAAAGCCTGAACTGGTGTCATGCGGCGTGAAGTGAACATCCTTTGACATGCTATATGCGTGAATGTAGGATTTGCCGAGGGTATTGAATTCGCTCGGGAGGGCTATTGGCAGAATTTTTTTGTAACGGTCACGAAACGAAGAAAATGGCACTCCTTTTTTCGCCCACTTTTCATTCAGCACTTGGCCGTCTTTGATATACCAGCGGCTCTTGGGATCCAGCCCAGACTTTTCCAAATTTCTAATTTCCTCGCAGAGCCAATTCGCGTTCCACTCAGAATTCTTATTATGATGACCAAAGAATTCGTAACGATCATCCTGCGACCGTGCGCATTCATTCAATTCGTGCAGGAAGAAGTAATCGCCGTAATGAGCTTGATCATTGGTCGTCGAAAAGAGAATGGCATCAACAAGCACTTCAGCAAGTTTGCGAGCTCGGAACTGCTGGTCGTCGATGATGGTTTCGTAATCAATTCTCTGTAGTTTGTCTGGTTCTTCCTCCGAAAGATATTCCTTCCAGTAAGCGATCTTAAGGGAGCTTTTTGGATTTCATCGAGAATCCTGTAGAGAAAATATTTCTTAGGCTCTCGATTTAGGTTCGGTGCTAGACGTCGAAAATTTAATTCGTCTAGCCCCAGCTCTTTCCGTAGCTCGTCTGCGCCCATCACTCCGACCGAAAGATAGAAGTTCCACCCTTTCGTTTCTTCTTCAGAAAGCAAACTCGGTTTCTGTTCAGATTTATTTTCCATAAAGGAACCGATTTCATTCTTCAAACAATGCCTCCGCAAATTTCTTTACTCCAAATAGTTGCAAAAAATCTGCCCGGCCGCCAGAAATTGACAATCCGGACCACCCAAACAGTGGAGAGCAGCAACCGGGGCTAAAACAGACCCAACCGTCGCAGAAGAAAGTATTCATTGAGAGGGTCATCATCGGTGATTTGAATTTTAGGATCGGAGTTAAGGAGACTTTTGATAGGAATTTCCCGCGAGAAAACCAGTCCCAGATAAGCAATCAGGTCTTTGGAAGCATTCCATTCCAGCAAATCTTTTTTCGCACTGACTGGCATGTGTATTTCCAGTTGTTCGGGCGTTTGCATTTTAATGGGCTCCATGGAAGCCAATACATGAACACCCCATCCTTCAACAGAACTAAAACAACGCACATAAGGAAACGAGTTATCAAGGGAATGCAAGAAACCTTGACCAGTTAATTGATCCCCGCCAGGGAACCAAGCTTGAAGAATCCCGTTGGGTTTTAAGTGTTGCTTGGCAAGCTCATAAAATTCCCGCGAATACAGCAGACTGGAACCGGCAGCCTCTGGCGGGGGCGGCGGATCGATTACAATCACATCAAATTTTTCCCGGGTGCGTTTCAGGAATCGCCGGCCATCATCAATGACGATGTGGCCTTTTGGATTCCTTAGAATCTGTGCCGCATCGGCGTGATAAAACCCAAAAGCCTTTGTCACACTTGGCACCAATTCCACTGTCGTTGTATCAATATCCCAGCTCAAAGCCGAACGATAAGACGTCCCCATGCCGAAACAAATAACCAG
>PLNY01000122.1 GCA_003141915.1 Anaerolineae bacterium
AAATGATGGCGCGCCATCATTTGCCATTCCATCAAACTAATAATCGGTCGCGGGGCTGAACGGTTTCGTTGGGAAAGTCTCCGGAATCGACGGCGGCTTGATAACTGGATTGGAGCGTCCCATCTGGCTCAAGTCGAACACTACAAATCCCACACCTGGCGAACCTTTGGGCAACGAATAATCATCTGTCGGATAGGCGGGGTTGGCAAACCCCGGATTCTTGATAACGCTCTGCTGATCTTCATTCACTTTCTGCTGCCATTGCGCAAATGGGTAAAAGGTCAATTCGTTTTTCTTCGCGCCATCGGCACAGGGCGCATTCTTGTCCTTGAGGGCAGGATTTGGTTGTACGGCAAACACCTTGGCATCGTTAGCGAAACCTCCATCGGTGCGCCAAAACATACACNNACATATTGCTATTCCATTCCTGGAACTGCGGATAAGGGAATCCGCCGGCGTAGCGGCATCCACCTTGTACGAAGAAATCGGGAGATGAGGCATCGTTCCGGTCAAAATAGAACAGGTTGTTGGTGACAACAAAGTCTTGGATTGCGCTCTTTGGGGTGCCATTTTGATAAGGGGCGTCGATGGAGACCATCGCCTGCCGCCCGTACGCCAAAATGTTGTTCTTGACGATGTTGGCTTCGTTGGGTGCGGCTGGTCCCTGCGCCGAGTAAACATCGTTCGCTGAGACACGATAAACTAGATTGTTCTCCACATCCACCAACCCCGTTTGGTTATCCAGATAGATTCCGTTGCCGCCGTAGCCGTTGGAATCCAAAGCAGAGGCGTCGCTTACATCATGAATTTTGTTGTTCAGAATTTTGTTGCCTGGCGCCGTATAGGCGTTGTTGCCTGCTTCGATTCGGATGGCGCCGCCGTCATTCATGATCCCCTGGAATAAGTTATACACGTCATTGAATGAAATGGTGTTGTTGGCATTCCCGATGCCGTTTGGTTTGGCTGTGTCGCTTCCGGCTTCGGAGATGGAGATGGCAGTGTGATAACCATCGTAAACATCGTTTTGCGTGTATAAGTTATTATGCCCGTTGCCTTGACCGATGCCGAAGGATGCAGGTATGGCGCGCCCAAACCCTTCTACAACGTTGTTCTGCACAGTGATGGATTGTGGCACGTTAGCATCTGTATCTGTCTTTGCATATGGCTCGCCTATCCTTATTCCCAACCCACCGATATCATAAAAGGCGCTGTTTTGGATCATATCGTTGGCAGTGACGCCGTTGGTATTATCGGACACGCAATAGCTTGGTGAAGCAGTGCTATTGGTGCACGAAATGAATTCCAGACCTGTGCCAGAAGTTTGTGTCACGGTCCCGGAATCGAAGGTGATGTGCTGCGAATTCTGGAACGAGACTGCCGCGCTGACATCGGGTTCCAATTCCGACGACTTGTCTCCAGCGGCAGGTTCAGTGTAATTATCGTGCTCAAATGTTAAACCTTTGAAGGTTACGTATTGAAGATTCGACGCTACGAGCAATTGTGGAACTTGGGGAATGATAACGGTATCTTTGTTGGGGTCCTCGCCCGGATTGGCGAGGTAGGTCAAAGTCCACGGCGTGGTAGAACGATCCAGGAACCATTGTCCGGTCTGCGTCAATGCATCCTGAACATTTTCCACCAGATACCGGTCGCCGGTGTTGAAGCCGTCAAACTGTGGGCGATTTTGTGAAATCCCCGTTGGGCCCGTCATGTACACGATGTGATTCGCCGTATCCACGCAACTGATCCGGAGCTTGGATGTGCTGAACTGTTCCCAATCTAGCACCTCGATATCGCCGGCCAGTGCCGAATTACCGGCAGGTTGATTGCACAGATTTCCTGCGGCTGGAGCGAGGTTGCGCCATTGAGCTGAGATTGGGTCAGAGGTATTGTAATGGAATCGGTCGAAACATTCCCAGCCGCTGTCTTTGTCATAGACGGAACAATTCGGGCTCGGCGCGGACGCTGGTGGTGGTGGATCTTTTAAATAAACCGTATCTCCGAACCGATAATATGTGCCTAAATAACCGCCAAGTCGCGGGCGCAGGCGGCGCACGCCGTTATAGAACAGGTTCTCGAAATATTGTGTGGACGCTGGCAGGGTTGCTTTCCACGTGTTTCCTCCTGCGTTCGTCCAGTTCAGCACACGAATCCCGCCGCTAATGATAGGCGTTTCATTGGGATAGTTTTCATATGTGATCTGCGCATTGGATGTGCCTGAATCTGCCGCTGTGAACTCCACAGTTTTTGTAAGGAAGTATGTCCCTACGCGGAACTCAACCGTTATGGGCTTTGCGCCGGTTTTGATGCTCGCTTGGACTGCGGCACGGGCGCGATCGAAGGTGGCAAACGGGCCGTCCGTATTGTTTGCATTGGGAGCCGGAAGAGTTCCGCTCCAGGAATCATTGCCGTTTGGCGCAACATAGAAGGTGCCAGATGAAGCAGCACTGCCACCTTTTTGAAGCGCTATCGTCGCTGGAGCGGCAGGCAATGACCCGGATGAATTAGCCGGCGCGACAGAAACAGCGGTCGGCGCGGACTTGCTTGATTTTGCTTGCCTGCCTCCCAGCGTGCACGAGGCGAGCACGAAAATAAAAAGTACCCAGATATGGTTTCGCATTTTTCACCTTTAAAATTAGTTTGTTGTAAACTGTTAGAAATAAATGAATTGTTACGATTTGGATTGAATCGTTGTCTTCATGATCACCTCCGTGTACGGATTCCAAGTGGATAAAGTGTAATAGAACGTTGAAGTCGCGCCCGCCGCGCCGCCGGTGGTGAAGCGGGAAATGAAATACGGCGCGTAATCGCCACCATTCACATCCACCCTGCCGGGGTCGCTCAAGTTATCGCATGCTGTTGGATTCTGGGCATTGACCGCGCGCTGAATAAAGTGACAATATCCTCCATCTGCGACAGGGCTAAAGATCGTTTGCGCTGCACTCCAAGGTCCCCATGGCTGAAGTGCGGTTCTCATATAAATCCCACGCGGATTCGCGGGTGTATCATTGAGACAGTTGTAAAGCATCACCCAACGTTTGACAAATGGATTCCATTCAACCCCAAGCTCGCCCATGCAATCCGCTACCTGTTGGCCTTTCAGATAATCGTAGAAAAGAGGCGTGGCATCGCTTTCATTGGGCATAAAGACCGGCGTGCCATCA
>PLNY01000324.1 GCA_003141915.1 Anaerolineae bacterium
GTATCGCCAGACTTGAGATCAAACGAACGGTTCGTTCCGGTGGATAAGCGTCCGACGATGGATGAAGGTTCACCTTGCGAACCGGTGCACATGATCGTCACCTTATGATCCTGCATATGCATGGCTTGATCAATCGGCACAATCAATTCATCAGGGATTTCCAGATAACCGAGCTTGCGCGCAATCTTGATATTGTCAACCATGCTTGGACCGGCAATCGCCATCTTACGTTCATGTTTGGCGGTGACATCTGCAACCTGTTGGATGCGCGAGATGAGCGATGCAAAGGTTGCAACGATGACGCGCCCTTTCGCCTCCGTAAAAACTTTATCGAAGGCGGGACCAATCACCATTTCGGATGGCGTCCAGCCGGGGCGTTCTGAATTGGTCGAATCAGAAAGCAACAAGTCCACGCCGCGCGCGCCGAACTCCGTCAGTTTTGCATAATCGGTCGGCCAACCATCCACAGGCGTAAGATCAAATTTGAAATCGCTCATATGAACGACCAGACCGGCAGGCGTGGTAATGCCGAGTCCAACCGCATCGGGAATGGAATGCGAGATATGGAAGAACTCAATCTTGAACGGGCCAAGCTGGATGGATTTACCCGCTTCGACGGTGTGAAGCGAGCCTTTGTTCAAGGCGTTGTTGCGGGCCAATTTAACTTCGATCAGGCCGCGGGTCAGGGGCGTGGCGTAAACCGGCACAGGGAAATCGTTCAACACATGAGGGATCGCGCCGATATGGTCTTCATGTCCGTGCGTGATGACAATGCCAAGGATCTGATCCGCTTTGTCGCGCAAATAGTTATAATCGGGAATGATGTAATCGATCCCGAGCATGTCGTTTTCTGGAAACATAATTCCCGCATCCACAATCAGGATTTGATGATCGAATTCGTAGGCGGTCATGTTCTTGCCGACTTCCCCAAGTCCACCCAGGGGAATGATTCTCAATTTTCCGTGCTTAGGCATTAGGTTTGTTTTACCTCACTAACTTAAATTTTTTATCCGCCATAGGCGGTAAGAGTCACTTTCGTGTTATACAAAAATGCCCGAGGGAAACTACGACTCCCGCGGGGCTGTTCGTGCCACACATGCAATTACTTTTCCAAGGGTCTTGCAAAACTGCCAAAAGGCAGTGAAAGTCAATATCAACAGCCATAAGTATAGCAGGGCGAAGGAGATTTGTCAAAGGCAAATTTGTTAAGGTTTGGTTAACCGCGTGATAGAATTCATTTGAAATTAATCGGAGGCATTCATGCAATCGTCGAGATTACGCGCTCGGTATCGTTACATCATGGGATTTTTTGTCCGCGCCACGGCAAGCTTTATCTTCTGGGAAATTGTTTTGCCGCGCATTGGTCTTCGACCAGTATCGCAGCGGACGCGTTCAGTACGGTATCAAAAGATCGCGTCACAATTTCGCGTGATGGCAATCCGCATGGGCGGAGTGATGATCAAGGTCGGTCAGTTCCTTTCGGCGCGGCTCGATGTTCTGCCAGCCGAGATCACGGATGAGCTTTCGGGTTTGCAGGATGAAGTACCGGCTGAAGATTTTGATGCGATTAAAAAATCAGCGGAAGCCGAATTCGGCGCGCCGCTGGATGAGGTCTTTGAGCGCTTCGAAGCGGAACCGCTGGCAGCCGCCTCACTCGGACAGGTTCACCGCGCCCGCTTGCGGGTCGACGCGCCGGAAGCGGAACAGTTTCGAGATGTCGTTGTAAAAATCCAGCGCCCATTCATTGACCAGTTGATTGATGTGGATTTTTCCGCGCTGCGACGTGTTGGCGGATGGCTTCAACGCTACGAACCGATTCGGAAACGCGTCAATGTTCCCGCATTGATCGAGGAATTATCGGAAACGGTTCATCGTGAAATTGATTATTTGGCGGAAGGCAAGAACGCCGAGAAGTTTGCCAAAAATTTCAAAAGTCGAAAGCGTGTGCATGTGCCGCGCGTTGTATGGAGCCGCACTACACAGCGTGCCCTCACGCTTGAAAATGTGTATGCCATCAAGATCACAGATTATGATGCCGTCACCGCCGCAGGTATTGACCGCGCCGAAGTTGCCGCGGTATTACTCGATACGTATCTCAAACAAATTTTTGAAGATGGATTCTTCCACGCCGACCCGCATCCCGGAAATTTATTTGTGACGCCGATTCCGGCTACGAAAAGAAAAAAGGCGAGCTGGCGATTGACGTTTGTGGATTTTGGAATGGTGGGCGATGTGCCGGAGAATTTGCGCGATGGGCTGCGGGATTTGCTCATCGGAGTTGGGACGCGTGATTCCTCGCGCGTCGTGAAGTCGCATAAAACGATGGGTGTTCTGCTCCCAAGCGCGGATACCGAACTGCTCGAGCAGGCGGAGAGACAATTATTTGAACGCTTTTGGGGAATGTCGATGAGCGAGTTGCGAAAAGTCAATCATCGCGAGATGCGAAATTTCGCTCATCAATTCCGCGATTTGATGTACGAAATGCCGTTCCAACTGCCGCATAATCTTTTATTGCTTGGACGAACGGTTGCGATCTTATCCGGCATGTGCACGGGACTGGATCCAGACTTCAATGTCTGGGAAGAGATCGCGCCGTACGCACAGAAATTGGTTGCGGATGAAGTTGGATCGGGTTGGGAAGTTTGGCTGGACGAAATTGGAGACTTGGTCAAGGAGCTGATTGCGTTGCCCGCGCAGACGAGTCGAGTCTTGACACGACTGGAGCGCGGCGAGTTGGATGTTAATATCCCGCAAGTCAGCCGACAACTCTTTCACCTTGAAAGAGTCATGAATCGACTCGTGGGAAGTGTGGTGTTCGCCGCGTTTCTCGTCGGAGGAGTTTTCCTTTATCTTGGACGGGCGGTCACGCTGGGTTATGTTTTCTGGGGTTTCGCTTTGTTGTTTTTACTTTGGATCATGTTCTTTGCGCGCGGTCATTCCCCGCGGCGTTGACAAACACTGGCCCGCAGATTCCGCAGATTTTTTTTCTTTCTGCGAAACCTGCGGATTTAATAAGCTGTTATTCTTTTTCTTCCATATGCTTCAAAGCGGAATCGATCATACTGCGCCAGGCCAGCAGCATTTCCTTGCGGGCGGCGCGGCGATGCTCGACGAATTCGGGCGGAAGGAAACCCTTGATGCTCTCGCGCATTTCTGCGCGTGCGGCGTGGAAGTGCTCGCGCGCTTCTTCGGAAATCTTGCCTTCAAACGGTTTGCGCCGGGTTGTTTTTTCAGCCATTCGTACCTCGCTTTCTTGAGAATAATTATAACGCTTAAAGCTGATGTTGTTGTTTATTTAGCCGTGTGTCTTTCGCAGTGATCCCCATGAATATGCAAAAGATGAACGCCCGTTGGTTCAGATTCATAATAGGACCGGCAAGAAATTGATATACTTGCCGGTCCTATTAAGGGACAACTTCTAGAACGGTTATCCGTTCTCGTAAGCCAGACGAGCGATCTGCAAAAGACAACAGCGAATCACATCTTGCTTTGCCGGTGGAAGCGAGCTTTCCTCGATCTGCGCGATGCGCTCCACATCGTTCATGGCGCGGATGATGCTGACCGGCACTTCGATGTTTTCCCCGGCAAACGAGCTCAAGTATTCGATCGCCCCGAGCAGGAAACGCCGCATTTCATCGTCAGAGCGGGCGGTGCGGAAGAATCCGGTCAGGGTCGGAGACGGCCTGGTTCCGCGGCCGATTGCGGGCGGTAATCCAAAGGAACGAGTGGATGAGAACGAATATAATGCCGTTGCGAGTTCGGTAAAACTTTGCACCCGCTGATAGATCGATTCGCCCATCACATCCCAGATCATCGAGCGCCAATAATGAATTTGCTGGGGCAACTGAAGTTGCGCGGCGACTTCCGCTTGCCAGTCATCCGCGATTCGTCCCGAGACGTTTTCCAGCAGAACGTCGAGGTTGATGTTAAATAAATTTTTCTGCAACAGCACTGCCAGGTCGGGACGGAGCGTGGGGAGAAGGTCCGGGATAAAAACTCCCTTACTGAAGAAGTCGCTGACATTCAAGCCATGGCGCCGGAGAAGTTCTTGTTGGAATAATGGCAAATATCTTTGCATGGCATCGCTATCTTCCCTCAAAGCCACAAAGGCTGAATTCCCTGCCGGGAACGCGGTTTCGACACGATTGAGGAATTCGCCTTTCCAGTCCTGGTAGATTCTCAAAGTGCTGAGAATTTCATAAACGGGCAGGTGCGGCAAGAGATGCTCGGAGACTACGCGATCCTGGTCGGCCTCCTCACTGGCTTTCTGGCCGAAACGCTCGAGAGCGCGGAACATGCCGGTGGTAAGCTGGTTGATGCCGAGCACGACCGTCTGGGCCTGGATGTGGGCAATAGCGCGCAGCAGGCTGCCCTGTTTGGCCAGTGGGATAATCTTGGCAATGTTGGCCAGAATCTGTTGGCCGCGGTCGGCGCCGCTTTCGGGCGTGCGGCGGGAGGTGGGACGGTCACGCAACTGCGGGGTGGAACGGC
>PLNY01000107.1 GCA_003141915.1 Anaerolineae bacterium
ACAGCGGATGATAAGGGAATGGATTGGGGAGAAAATGATGAAAAGAAAAAGAAGCGGTATAATTTTTTACAGATGAAACTACCCAACGCTGATCGTGCCGTCGTTGAGATCGAGAAATTGCGTGATTACTGTCTGAGTTCCAGTCATCCACGCGGCAGACATAAAGCCCGCGTTTTTGTCATTGCTTTGGGAATCACGGCTGACAATGCAGAAGAGTTGAAACGGGCGATTCTGTCTGCAATCACCACTGAAGAAGCAAGGCCAACAGAGCGCGATGAATACGGTCAACGCTTTATTGTGGATTTTTCGATGAGACGGCAAGGCAAAGAGGCGGTTGTGCGCAGTTCGTGGATTGTCCGTAGCGGAGAAAATTATCCACGCCTTACAAGTTGTTATGTTTTGTAGANNGGTTGCGCTTACACAGGAACTGCCTGAAAAGGCTCTGCAACTTGGCCAGGTTGGCACCGTAGTAGAGGTTCTTGCGCCTGATGTGTATGAAGTGGAGTTTGCCAATAGCGAGGGGCGCACCTATGCAGAACTTGCAGTCAACGCCGAGAAATTGTTAGTTTTGCATTATGAGCCAGCGATGGCATAATTCAGAATCTGTGTCCCGCTAAAAAAGGGAATGGAAATCCAATTGTAGGGGGCGAAGCATGCTTCGCCCCCTACTTGGTTTAACAAGATCCGCGGACGGGTGTTAGGGCTTGATTCCAACAGGGGGGCAACCTTGATTTTTATCCGAATCCGTCATAAGATACAAACATCACCAGATTTCATCATTAAAGCCTGAACATCAATGAAGATTGCAGGGAGATACCTATGGATGAAGCCGGGTTCGTGTCTGCATTGGCCGGTCTGCTTTGTGACCCGATGTGTTCCGCCGAGATCGAACAGATTGTGCCTGCCCTTTGGCGCGAGTCGGTAAGGAAGGCTGTTCAGAGTCCTAATGTCCAGCGGGCGGCGCGTTTGGCGGCCAGTCTGCGCGGGGATGAAGTACGCTTGTCGAAGCGCGATACGCGCTTGCGCTCCATTTTTTACTCCATTGTTTCCGAAAAAAATCAACGGGCTCCACAACCGATGTATTGGTCTCCTGCCGAACTCAAGTTGGACGATGCAACCATTTTCCCTACACTGGAAGCAAAATCCGGTGATGCTATCGGTAAGCTCTTTAAAAATTTTCTTGATAGGGCGGCGGCTCTGCGTAAGGTTTACGAAGACGCAGACGAAAAATCCGGCTCCGTCTTTATCGAGAATCTGATGCTGTTGATGCAGGGCTACCTATGGAGCGTGCCTTGCGCCTACGCGTCCCTGCCGGATGTGAGCCTGTATGACCACAGCCGCATGACAGCCGCACTTGCTTCACTCGAGTCACAGGATATGCTTTTAGTGGGCGGCGATATTTCCGGCGTGCAGGACTTTATCTATACGATCAGCGCAGACGGCGCGGCGAGCGCCCTGCGCGGGCGATCCTTTTATCTGCAATTATTAAATGAAATCTTTCCTCGTTTGATCCTTGATAAGCTGGACCTGCCACTCACTAATTTGATTTATTCAGGCGGTGGGAATTTCTATCTGCTGGTGCACGCTTCGGATCAACAAAAACTGGATGCTCTGCGTGAACGGATCAGTCGAATCCTTTGGGCGCATCAGCGCGGCGAACTGTATCTTGCATTGGCATCCCTGCCCCTAAAAGAAGCTGATTTCTTTGAAGGCGAAATCTCCAAACGTTGGAATGATTTAGGTGGGTTACTGCAACGCGCCAAACAGCGGCGCTTTTCAGAATTAGGAAACGACCTCATCGAAATGTTTAAGCCCGAAGGACGCGGCGGGAGCGATCAAACGCAGTGCCGCGTGTGCGGGCTGGAACATTCGGGAACTCATGAGCGGCCTGATGACAAACCGCGCATTTGCCCTCCATGCGAAGAATTTGAAGAGTTGGGAAAGAAATTAAGAAAGGCTGATTATCTTTTCGTCCACAAGACAGGAGAAGTGAAAATCCCGCCTTTGGTCCATTCTGTGCGAGGCACATGGCAGGAAGTTCTCAAAGACTTTGGCTTCGAGGCGGATGTATTCGAGCATTTGCCCACTGTTACCGGAGCAACGCTATTTGCATTGAAGGATGATGCGGTTAAGGAACTTCAACCACGCAAAGACCTTGCCGTAGGCCGCCGTTATTTTGTCAACGTGACGCCCTCGATAACACAAAGAGAAATCGAACAATTGGAAGAGAAAAGAAAGCCGCAGGATCAGCAAAAAGAGAAACTCGATACGAGAAACGTCAAGCCCTTCGACGTCTTGCAGGAACAGGCTCACGGCGTAAAGCGGCTTGGCGTTCTGCGCATGGATGTGGATAACCTCGGCAAGCTATTTGCAGGTGGAATTGAGAAACCTTGCCTGGCGCGCGTGGCATCCTTGAGCTTTGCGGTCAGTCTATACTTTGAAGGCTGGGTGGAACATCTCGCCGAACAGCGCAACAAAGCTGATGGGAAAGATAGGTTGTATTCCATCTACTCCGGCGGCGATGACCTGTTCTTTGTCGGTTCGTGGGATGCGGTGATCGAGCTGGCGCGCGAGATTCGGCGTGACCTTTCACGCTATGCGGCATATCATCCCGGAATCCATGCCAGTGCGGGGATGGTATTGATCGGCGGCAAGTATCCGCTGTACCAGGCGGCGCGCGATGCGGGCGAAGCGGAGGCACAGGCGAAAGCCTATCGAAACGAAAAGGGGGAAACCAAGAATGCGATCACCTTCCTGAGCCAGACGGTTCCATGGGATTTGTTCGGCACGGATGAATGCAAGTATGAGAGCATAGAAAATGTCCATGCGTTGATGCACCAGCTGGTGACCATGCTGGCAGAAGAAAAAGATAAACCGCCCAAGCCGCGTGCGTTGCTTGGCATTCTCATTGACATGCAGGAGAAATTCGCCAAAGCCGCATATGACCGCCTTCTGCAAGGCCGGGCTAAGAACAAGAACGGCCATCCACAGATTTTGTTTGGGCCGTGGCAGTGGCTGGGATTTTACGCCCTAAAGCGAATGCACCGTCGGGAATTAAACCGAAACCCAAATTTCGCCGAGAAGGTTTATGAGCTTAATGAACAACTAAAAGCAAACCAATTTAGCAATATTGAATGGATTGGCTTATCGGCGCGATGGGCAGAGTTGTTGGTCAGAGAAAAAACATAATTCAGGTTTCTTCGCATGTCTAAATTTAAATTTGACGTTTTCCTCAGCTATAACACTAAAGACGGACCTGTTGTAAAAGAAATAGCGCTAAGGTTGCGTGATGAGTTTGGTTTAGGAATTTGGTTTGATAGTTGGAATATGATTCCAGGAGAGCCTTTGCAGGAGCAAATTGAAGTAGGATTGAAGAATTGCGAAGCCACTGTAATTTTTATTGGAAAAGCTGGGTTCGGTAAATGGCAAAATGAAGAGATGCGAATGGCTGTTGCAAAGCGCGTAAGCGATCCCTCCACTCGAGTTTTTGCTGTTTGGTTGCCAACTGCTCCAAAGCGTAAATCTAACCTGCCAGAAGTATTGAAGCGCTATCCGTGGGTCGATTTTCGAAAAGGAATTGATGATAGCGATATATGGCGCAAATTAATTGCTGGAATAAAAAAAGTCCCTCCAGCGGAAATTTCAATACAAACTCCAAATGATAGAACATCAGACGACTCAGATAAGGATGATGTTCAAAAGCTTTGGGAATCCATACCGCCAAAGCAATGGCTGAATTATTTTGGCGAGGTGCAGGCTGCTGTTAGAGAACCCAAAGACATAGAGTTTCCGCAAATACTTGAAACGGAAACTGGAAAAACCCTTGATGCTGAATTACAGAATTTTCTGAGATCGGACAAAAGACTATTAATAATTCACGGCCAGTCAGGTATTGGGAAAAGCGTTTTTCTGCGCGAGAAATGCAGAGAGTTTTCTTCGGATGCAATTAGTGCTTTCAAGGATTTGCATCCAGAAACATATCGTGAAGACAATTTGCTTTTTCCGCCGATTCCGATTCCAATTTATTACAGTTTGCTCAGCCGACGGATCGAATCGTCGCAAGAACTGGCAAGCAGTCTTGCTGAATACATTTCACACCCGCTTGGCAGGAAAACAGCAGAGCAGGCAGTAGATCAACTATTCAATTCAAAGTTGATTAGGTGGATTGTCTTCTTTGACAACTTTGATCGACTTCCTGATAGCGATGAGAAGAGAGAAAAAATTATCGAGGCGCTTGTATCCTTTTTAGATAAATTTTCAAATTTCCAAGTTGTTTTAGCTACCCGTCTAGGCTATGAAAGAATACCGGTGAACGATTGGAGAAAAATAGATATAACAATATCTTGTCTCAATTCAGAAAAGATATTCAATGGAGTTATGAATGTTACTGAGATGCCGCAAGCAGCCGATGATATTAAGCAATTGCTTCTAACCGAAAATGATCTGATGACGATTTGTTCGATTCCGAGACACTTGAATGGTTTCCTTAGGTTGGTCAAAGACATTGGCAGTAAGCCACTAGAAAATAATGATATACCTGATGAAAACCCATACCAACCTTTTGAGAACGAGCATTCAAAAGTTCGAAGAGGTGCCTTTATCAATGCTGTATATGAAGAGATTCGGCTGGACAAAGGTACCCGACCAGTTATTAACGAAAACACCGATACTGATTGGTATAAAAAGATTGGATTACTTGCATTGAAACTCGATGGCCGTACAAGTGACTTTTTGATAGAGAATGCACTGGATGTTATGAGTGACCAAAATGATCAAAGAGCGCTAAACTGGACTCTTGATATAGGTATCCTTCAGCAAGTATCAGCATCAGGAAGGTTGAAGTTTTATACCAAATTAACCCAATTGTATTTTGCAGCAAATTTACTCGCAGAGTATCGTGAGGATGAAATCCCAGAGATCGTGATCCATTATATAAAAAATGCAACCAATGATTTTAATGTGGAACTTTTTGATATATACAAAGATATAACTGCAAGAGATCCAAGTCAATATCTAAGGAGGCTAGAATGAGCATTGTTAACCAAACCGATATTCACACCATCATCACAGACCCCGATGGCACAAAGACGCTTGTGGATAAAGCCGATACCATGGGGAAGGAACTAAAGGGACTCGGCTTGACCACCAGCCAGATACGGGCGTTATTTGGGGAAGTCCGCCAGATTGAATCTGTGTGGGCAATGGCTGGGGATGAGCATAAGAGAACGGCTCGTAACCGGCTGATCTTGCTTAAGCCCAAAATGGCTTATCGTTCTCGCAAGGAACGCGGTAAAGCCGTGCAGGAACTGGTTGCGGTACTTGACCCTGCCCTCGACGAGGTGATTAAAGAGAAAGATACCAAGCGTCAAGAACAAAACTTCCGCCGTTTTGTCGATTTCTTTGAAGCCATCCTTGCTTATCACAAAGCGTATGGTGGTTATTAGATTATAGGAGGCAAAAATGACTGACCCACAAATTACCCTCAAAGGACGTTTGTTTCTGATTTTTGATATCGTGACCGAGTCCGGCTTGCATATCGGCGGCTCAGACACGGGAATTGAAATCGGCGGCGTGGATAAAACGGTTATTCGCGATGCTCTTACCAATCGCCCGTATATTCCCGGTTCTTCTCTCAAAGGGAAAATCCGAAGCCTCCTTGAAAAATATGAGGGCAAGATTCAAAACCAACGCATCGGACAGGGCTTTATCCATTCCTGTCAGGAAGAAAAGGATTTCGTCGGATGTAATATTTGCCAAGTGTTTGGTGTACCCGGTGAACGGGATTTTGCCACACCCACCCGGCTTGTCGTTCGCGACACGCGATTAAGCGATAAGAGCGCAGGTGATTTGGAAGCGAGCGGCCGCACAACTCTGCCTTATACGGAAGTCAAGACTGAAGTCTCGATTGACCGCGTAACCTCTGCCGCCAACCCGCGCCAAATGGAACGTGTACCCGCCGGAGTTACGTTCGATCATGCTGAAATGATATACAGCATTTATGAAGGGGATCGCTGTAACGCGGCGCAGGATGTGGAGCGCGTCAAGACCATCGTCGAGGGCTTGCGATTGCTCGAGGATGATTATCTCGGCGGGCTGGGATCACGAGGTTCCGGCAAGATTACTTTACAAAATATTCGCGTGCAAGTCAAGGATGGCAAGGATTATCTTAGCAAGCCGGTCGCATCCAAAGAATTCAAGGATTTGCAAGCATTGGCTGACGGACTTGCAGACCTGACAAAAACGATTCATACCGCGCTCGGCGTGTAAGGAGGGCAGTATGCCCCAATTGACTTCTTACGCCCTGCACTTTCGAGGCGGTTTGCACATCGGCACGCGCGGCGTGACGCTGGAAGAAGCGGGAGTTTCGATTCCATCAGATACGCTTTTTTCAGCATTATTGCAAAGCTGGATGCTGGTGGGCGGCGATATCGAAAAATTTGTTGCACCATTCTTCAAAACCCCAGCAGATGCGCCGTTCCGGCTGACCTCCGCATTCCCCTTTGCGGGCGAACTGCGCTTCTATCCAATGCCGCTGGATTTGACTCGGCTCTTTGAGGCAGTGAGTTTGGAGAAGCGCAGCAAGAGTTTGAAGAAGATCCGCTACTTTTCGGAGGGCTTGCTTCAACGGGCATTGAAGGGTGAGAAACTGGATTCATGGCTCTTCCCCGAAGATGAGAAGGATACGCATTCCAAAGGTCTGGCTCTGCAAGGCGGCGCGCTGTGGCTGCTGCCGGATGAGATCGGAAAATTGCCGGAAAGTTTCCGCAAGGCAGAATCTGTATTGCCTATGCTAAACGTGTGGAAAGAAGCCAGAACGCCGCGCGTCACCATCGAGCGCATTAGCAACGCTTCGAATATCTATCAGGCGGGGCGTGTGCAATTTGCCGAGGGATGCGGCTTATGGTTCGGCGTAGATTGGTGCAAACCAGATGAGACTTTTGCTGAAGGAGTCGCTTACAAGAGCGCCTTTCAGCAAGCCCTGGAAGTTTTGCAGGGGAACGGCCTGGGCGGCGAGCGTTCGAGCGGATACGGTGCGTTCAACTCCAAGCCCATGTCTACGACCTTTTTTTATGATGAACCAAAATCAGATGGCATGGCGTACTTGCTCAGCCGTTATATCCCGCGCGAAAATGAATTGCCCGAGGCGTTAACGAATCCCAAAGCCGCCTATGAACTGGTTTCGGTGAGCGGCTGGTTACAGACTTTCTCCGGCGCATCCCAGCGCCGCAAGCGGCAGATGATGGTGACGGCAGGAAGCCTCGTTTCCGCAAAGGATACTCCGGCGGGCTGTATCGTGGATTTGCAGCCAGAACCTGATCGCGAAGCGGGTAAGGTAGGCCACCCCGTCT
>PLNY01000370.1 GCA_003141915.1 Anaerolineae bacterium
GACCCGGTCACGGGTCAGGCCTGCTGATTCGAGAATGCGGGCGGCCGGTGTGTTGCGCTCTGTAAGTATCGCTAAAAAGATATGTTCCGTGGAAATATATTCATCCTTTAAACGATTCGCTTCTTCATTGGCAAGGTCAATAATCCGCTTAACGCGCGGGGTGATAAAAATCTGTCCTGCGCCGCCGCCAAAGATATTCGCCTTCGGACTGGAACGCAAGGTTGCGTCAAGCCGCTCAACCAATGCGTCTGGGCTGACGTTCATCTTCTCAAGGATTTGTGGAATCACACCGCCTGGCTGTTCGATCAAAGCCAGCAGAATGTGTTCGGTATCAATTTGGTTGTGGCCATAGCGCTGGATAATTTCCGCGGCGCGCTGGGCGGCCTCCTGGGCACGTTCGGTAAAACGGTCAAATCGCATCATAAGCGTAAATCCTTTTTCAACAGACCCTAAGAGTCTCTTTAGACCCTTAGGGTCTGAAGATAGTGATGACGACATTATAACAAAACCACTATCAGCGAATTGTTCGTATCACATTAGAGTTGTATTAAATTTTCTCCGAGTCGGGGCTATAATACACGCGATGGCATCCACTACTGTCAAAGTTCAACCGGAAGAAGTCAATTTTCTGCGTCCGCTCAATATTTTCCGGGATTTACCGCAAGTGGCAGACTTGATCGAGTTGTGTTTCTCGGCCACAATGGACGAGGACGGTCAATCGTACCTTCAACAAATGCGCCGCGCCGGCCGCGATAACAGCTTTTTGCGTTGGGCCAACTCGGCTATCGAAGGCGCCTCAGTACCGCTCTCCGGACTCGTTTGGGAGGAAAAAGGAAGGATTGTCGGCAACGTCAGCCTCGTTGTTCATAACTATCAGGGCCGGAAAATTATTTTGATCGCCAATGTCGCTACGCATCCCGATTATCGGCGGCGCGGGATCGGGCGTGCGCTGACCGAGCGCGCCATGCTTCAAGCGCGGCAAAAAGGCGCCAGGGAATTATGGCTCCAAGTCCGCGACGATAACCCGACTGCGATCAAAATTTATAAGAATTTGGGTTTTGTCGAACGCGCCCGACGGACCACGTATCAAACTTATCCCACCCCGCTTCACGCTCCGGCAACAGATGGTGTAACCGTAACAAAAATGAAGCCTCAATTCTGGCCGCTTCAATATGACTGGCTCTGCCGGGCGCATCCCGATGAATTGAGCTGGTACTGGCATTGGGATTGGAATCGACTTGGTCCCGGTTTGCAGATGCTGGTGCATCGTCTCTTCGTTGAATATGATATCCGGCAATGGGCGGCAATAAAAAATGGAAAATTGCTTGCAACAATAAGCTGGCTCGGAACAACGCGTCCAACGGATTTGCTTTGGGCGGCGACTCCGCCGAATGGCGACGCGGCCGGTCTGAGGTCCGCGCTGGAAGCGGCGTGCCGCGAACTTGCCAATCAGCGCAGATTGACTATCGAACATCCGGCAGGCGAAATGGTCGACGCGATCCAAGCCGCAGGTTTCAGGCCGCAACGCACTTTGATCTGGATGTGCGCGACATCCTGAGCCGTTTTGCGTATTGAATCAAAGAAAGGAAAAAGACAATGACCAAATTCATCTTGCGTTGGATCATCAACGCCATCGCCATCTTCCTGGCAGTCAAATTTGTGCCGGGCATTCATCTGGCTAGTTTGGTTTCAGTCATCTGGCTGGCATTGATCTTCGGATTGGTGAACGCCTTCCTGCGCGGANNACGCCTTCCTGCGCCCGTTGCTCAAATTGTTGACCTGCCCATTGATTGTCCTAACGCTTGGATTATTCACTCTGCTTATTAACGCATTTCTATTTTGGCTGACCGGACAGATTGGTCAGGCTTTTGGCATCGCCCTCACCTTCGCTGGTTTCTGGCCGATCTTTTGGGGCGCGTTGGTGATCACGATAGTGAGCATTGCGCTCAGCCTGATCTTGAAAGATGAATTGAGGGGTAGATAAAAATAGATTTTCTTGCTTGGTCCTAGAGACACAATCCATTGTGTCTCTAGGCTTTTAATCCCGGCAAGCCTCCAGCCGGTGCAGCCATCTTCACCGCGCGGAGCNNGTGGTCACATCCGATTTTTTATTTCCAGTGGATAACGCAAAGATCGTATCGCCATCGAGCATTGTATGCGCGGGACGAATCGTGCGCGCCAATCCATCATGAGCCATCTGCGCGACCTTTGTTGCTTCGGCTTTTGTCAACGCGGCGTTCGTCGCCACCACGCCGATCACGGTATTTGCCTTCGTCGCAAGCCGCATCACATTGCGCCCCGCAAACGTTCTCATCAATTTCAATGTATCCGCAAAATATTCTTCCCCGCCAACTTGAATCGGTCCGACTTTCCCTGAACGTANNACGATCTTTCCATCTTCGATCACATCGCCAAACGCATTGACCGCGACGAGCGCGCCGACAACGATTCCATTTCCGATATCAATGCTTGCGCTTCCCAACCCGGACTTCATGGCGAGCGCCGCGCCAAATAATTTTCCCACGCTCGCGCCGCATCCCGCTCCCACGTTTCCTTCCGCGACTCGATCCTTCGATGCGTTGAGACAGGCTTTATAACCCATTTCTGAATCCGGTCGAACATTTTTATCGCCGAGATTTAAATCAAACAAAACCGCGGCAGGCACAATGGGAACTTTCGCAACGCCGGTATTGAATCCAATTTTATGTTCATCAAGATAATGCATCACACCGCTGGCCGCATCGAGTCCGAAAGCAGAGCCGCCTGCCAACACAATCGCGTGAACTTTGTTCACAAGGTGGATTGGATTCAATAGATCCGTTTCACGCGTGCCGGGTGCAGACCCGCGCACGTCCACGCCAGCGACCGCGCCTTTGCGGCAAAGAATCACCGTACAACCGGTCAGCGCTTCATCATCCTGCGCGTGACCAACTTCTATACCCAATATATCAGTGATTGAATCTTTTAACTTCATTTGTTCAGGATGCGCGCCAGTTCGAGAAATTCTTCCCACTCCTCCTGAAAGAAATGAACCGTGACGTTATTGAGTTCAACATGATAGGTCGTTTCGCCATCCGGTTCTTCGGCTTTCCAGACGAGATAATTCTCGGTTTCGGCCAGAGTTTGGGTTTGGGGAGCGTTATTATTATTGGACATGACATTCTCCTTTGATAGTTTTTTTACGTGTTTGTATTATTGATTTGACTTGATGAACCGTCCGCACACAGTATCCCAGAATTTACGAACAGCCGCAAGGATGCCGGACATCGAAAGCGGCGGCGGATATGTCTCTTCGCCCTCCGGCCAGGGATCGAGGTCAAGCATTTTCCGCATGATATATCGCCAGAAAAGGGTAACCGTGGCAAGCATCGGCGCGGCGATAATGACGCCCAACAATCCGAGGAAGGAAGCAGCGATGAGAGCCGCGATCAAAACCCCGGCGGGATGAACATGTAAAGCGCGTGCGAGAATACGCGGCGTGATCAGATTGTCGATGGTTTGATCGATCAGGATGGCCAATCCCACCGAGATGATTGCGTAAGTTAAAGGCGGGAGTCCAAATGGGCCGCTTCCATGAAAATAAGTCACCAAGGCAAGAGTAATCCATGTGACAGGCTCCCCGAAATAAGGAACAAATTTAGCCAGACCTGCAAGAACCGCAATCCCAATCGCATAATTCACGCCGAGCAAACTAAAAACAACCGCATAGGCGATAAAGGTAACGAAAAAGACAATGGTCTGCCCTCGCAGGAACGCATTCCAGATCAAACCCAATTCATGCCCGAGGCGATGAATATCTTCGGTATAACCCGGGATATCCAGCGAAACGATGCGCCGGCGCGTCCCGCCGCTTTCGGAGAGGGCAAAGTAAGAGACCAATACAACGAAGAACAGCCAACCCAGAAACTGTGCCGCGTCGCTGGCGATTGTGCCAAGAAGCAACCCCGTTTGTCCGAGGACAGGCTGTACGAGACCAAGAATTTGCTGGCCGAGGGGATTGAAATCAAGGCGACTGAAGTCAAACTGAAAGGGGCCAAATTGATAGATCTGACCGGAAGCCTGTGCAACCACGCTTGGAATGACAGTTAAGGTGTTTTGGATAAAGATCACAAGATTTTGAATCTGTTGGATCAGCCCGACCCCACCGGCAGTGAGCAGGCTGAGCAGGAAAACAAGGAACAATAAATAAATTAGGGTAACCACAACGCGCCACGGCAAATGCAACACGCGCTGGAGAAAACTTGCAACCGGATGGAAAAGATATGCCAGCACGAAAGCCAGCAACAGCGGAGCGAGAACTTTTTCGAAGCGGATCAACAACCCGCCCACGATGGCAACAAACGTCAGGGCCACAACCAATTTGGTGGTTGCGCCCCAAAGCGGAGAAGAGGGTGGTTCAGTTTGATTCATATCAACGAATTTGCACCGGCTTGATTGTAGTCAATGTGAATTGATTTTACAACCATTCCTGAAAATAAAAATGCCCCCGCGAATAACTCGCGGGGGCCTGAATTTCACTACCCACAATATCCAACGATCTTGAGAACTGGCCCGAATAATGGACACCACCAGTAATTCGAGTCTATGATATAGCCTGCCGCTATGCAAAGACACAGAAGAACCATCAAAACGATACCAACCATCAAAATTAAGTTGTTGTTCCTTTTAGCCGGAACGAGCGGCGTTGTATAACTTGGCAGAGGTGGAGGCGGTGCCGACATCTGCGCCGGAGCCGGCGGAGGCACAACGGGCGCCGGTACGCTCTTGCGGGAAGAGATCACTGTTGCGCCCGCATCCGCAGACAGTACATCGTACATCAATACAATTTGTTCGCCCAAAGAAACTACATCGCCGGATTTAAGCACCGCCGGTCCCGCCAGCCGCTGACCGTTCACAAATGTACCATTGGTTGAGCCTAAATCTTCGAGTATATATTTGCCGCCCTGAAACGTCAGACGGGCATGCTTGCGGGAAATCTCCGCGTCGTTGATTGTCACGCCATTGGAAGAATCCCGGCCAATGGTGAGCTGATCGCCTTCCAGTGAGTAAGTCGCACCGGGCGTCGGACCGGAGCGCATAACAAATTGAAATTGAGCGGCCATATCTCCTCCAAAAAACAATGAATTCCAGCGCTTAGTGTACAGTCTTCACATAAAAAAGTCAACTGTGCTGCAAGTTACCCACAAGTACCATATCAAAACCAAAAACTTCTTCAAATGCAAGTAGGATTCATCAACTGCAAATCAATTTGCAATTTTTATGTTTTGTCTGTGCCGAACACGCGCTGATATAAATCCGATTCCAACAAATTGTTTGGATCACAACGTTTCTTAATGTTCTTGAATCCCGCGATGGTTTCTTCGCCGAGGAAACGCTGTGCGGATTCGGGTGTCGTCTCGCTATTTTTGGCAAAGTAGAATCGTCCGCCTGCATCGAGAACAATGCGGTCAAACTCCTGCAACATCTGACTCAGTTTTGTGCGGTTGCCATTCGTTACCTTGAAATCCATCGCCAGCGAAAAACCGTCCACGGCATGGGTTAGCAAAAATTGATCGGGGCGATGACGCTTCGTTACGCCGAGGTAAGATGGAAGTCCGCGTTTGAACGAGAGGCGAAGCATTTCTGCCCACGCGGCTTCAGCGGTCTCTTTGGGCACGAAGGATTGATACTCGATCAATCCGCCGCGGCCATACGATAGTTCCCAATTCGGGATATAGTCCAGCAAAAAATGAAAGGCCGCGTGAGATTCTCGAAATGTATGGCGCGGCAGGCTGGCAATATATTTTCCGGTGTTCACAGCCCATGTGCCAAGATTATTCACGAACGGACTCATAAAGTAATGCAAAATGGATTTTGGAAATACGCCGAAGATCAATGCCGGCAATACCTGACTTTTCAATTGCATCGTCTTTTGCGAATTTGGATCTTCGCCTTCGTTTAAATAACGCGCGGCGTGAATCTGTCCGCGGCCCAAGCCGCGGCCTCCAGCCGTAGCATCCAGCCAACCAACGACGTAATCATAATTCGGCGCGAGGTCAAGCAGATCGGTCAGATGTTCGTGGAGATTATACGACGGTCGCGCGTCCACTTCCAAAAGCCCGGAATAGATGCGCTTCATTTCCAGCGTGATGGAGGTAAAAATTCCCAGCATTCCCAGTCCGCTGATCATCGCATAAAACAAGTCGGCGTTTTTTTGCGGCGAGCAAACGACCTCAGCGCCGGTCGGCAAAACCGCGGTGAACTCGATCACATGCTCGCCAATCGGGCCTTCCTTGAAATTATTTTTGCCGTGAATATTCGCGCTGAGACAGCCGCCCAGCGTGGTGTACATGGTGCCTGAGACGACGGGCGGCCACCAACCGTCAGGCTCGACGCGCTGCCAAAGTTTCTCCAGCGTGACTCCCGGCTCGACAGTCACACGACCCGTTTGCGGGTCCCATTTAACGATGTGATTCATTGTCGACATATCCAGCACAATGCCGCCGCCATTTAATGCCGCGTCGTTATAACTGCGTCCCGCGCCGCGTGCGGTGATGGTAAGTCCCGTTTTATTAGCAAGCTCGAATGCTTTGGAAATTTCCTCCGCGGTAGTCGGTTTGAAAACATAAGCGGGTGCCCGCATAGAGTGCCCAAAGTTATCAAGAGTGATAAATTTTTCATCAAGGTTTAACATTTTAGAAACTCATTCTCCGGAATAGGGTGGATGGAATGTTGCGGATGATAAACATGATCCAGCGCCAGAACCAGGGCGTATAAATCTCCTGTTTGCGGGCGCGGATGGCTTTCCAAATATCATCCGCCGCTTTTTCAGCTGTGATGGGAAGCATCACTTTTTGCGCGGCTTTCAACATATCGGTTTGGACAAAGCCCGCTTTAACGGTCAACACGTTCACGGCGTGACGTGTGAGCCGGTTACGCAAAGATTCGAGATAACTGGTCAATCCCGCCTTGGAGGCGTTATAACCCGGGTTGCCAACTCGTCCGCGTTCGCCCGCCACCGACGAGAG
>PLNY01000415.1 GCA_003141915.1 Anaerolineae bacterium
GCCACAAATTCGTAATCAATTTCAAGCTCCGGATAAGGAAGCGTCATAGCCCATTTGACGCAGTCTATTGCAGTCGCGAGGCCCCATTCCAGATCAGGAAGAAGTTTCTTAAGCGGTTGAGCATCGGGCCATTGATAAAATCCGCCGACGCAAGCATTCACCGGATGCACTGAACGTCCGCCGATGGCACTTAGTATCGCATTACCGATCTTCTTGAGCCGCAGCGCGTTCTTGACCACGTCCGGCGCGATGGCCGCTATCTCAAATGCCGACTCTTTGCCAAGCAAATCGGGAGCCTGCAACATATAGATATGCAAGGCATGGCTCTCGATATATTCACCGCAATACATCAATCGCCGCAGAGCGCGGACTTGCNNGGACAAATGCCGCAGATGCGCGCCGTGATGTCGGGGACTTCTTGCAAGAAGCGTCCATGCAGAAAGCCTTCGAAGAAGCGCGGCGGCTCATAAATATCCAGACGGATTTCAACGGCTTTGCCATTTTCCAAGCCGATGTATAAACCGCCTTCACCTTCCACGCGTGCCAGGGCTGGAACTTCGATCGTTTTCATTTTGTCTCCTTGCGGGTGTCCGTACCCGTGGAAAGAATTGCATCGGCTGCTTTAACGAATAAGGGTGCATTGCCACTGATCCCGCGATACAGGCGCATCGTCTCGCCGGGGTAGCGTTCTACTTTTTGCAGAGCTTCTGTAAGTGCAGGTACATTGGCATCGCGGAATGGTCCGAAACATCCGTAGCAACCGCGTCCGCTTGCCGGACACAATGCACCGCATCCGGCTATGGTTGCCGGCCCGAGGCAAGGTATGCCTTTATCTACGAGCACGCAGATCGTGCCTCGGCGTTTGCATTGCAAACAGACCGAGTAGGTAGGCAGGTTAGGCTTCCGGTTATTGAGCAAAGCAACAACCACTTCGATGACTTGCGCCTTGTTGACGGGACAGCCCCATAGTTCAAGATCAACTTTTACATGTTCGGAAATCGGCGTAGCGGTTGGAAGGTAGTTAAGGTATTCCGGATGATCGTAAACGATTTTGGCATATTCGCCTGCGTCTGCGAAGTTTCTTAATGCCTGAACGCCGCCAGCTGTGGCGCAGGTTCCAAGCGCAATCAAAAACTTTGCTTCTTGTCGGATTTCTTTTATGCGTTCGACCTCGTGTGGCGTAGTCACTGATCCTTCAACCAGAGCAATGTCATAAGGACCAGGCTTGGTCGCGCGCGACGCCTCAATGAAATATGCGAGGTCTACTGCATCGGCCAGGTTCAGCAGTTCATCTTCCATATTCAACAACGAGAGTTGACAGCCGTCACAGGAAGAAAACTTGTAAACAGCAACAGTTGGTTTATTTTTGTCCATTAGAACTCCTCCACATTGAAGAAGGGTTGAATTGCATCAAAACGGAACACGGGGCCGTCTTTGCAAATGAAATAAGGTCCAAGCTGACAATGTCCGCAGGAACCTTGTCCGCATTTCATGTTGCGTTCCATCGACACGAAAATGCTTTCCAGTGGGATGCGGCGTGCCAGCGCTTCATAGATTACGAAGTGGATCATAATCTCCGGCCCGCATGTCAGGACAGCGGTTTTGCGGGAATCAAATCGGAACTGGTAGAACCACATTGGAACCACGCCCACGCGTCCGGTCCAGCTTGAGTCGCCGCGGTCCACGGTTACCTGCACATCGATATTTGCTTTGCGCCAATCATCAAATTCGTTGGTGTACATCAAATCAGCCGGTGTGCGCGCGCCGTAAAGCAAAGTCACTTTGCCATACTTCTCGCGGTTGTGGAGGATGTGATAAATAGCGGGGCGCAGCGGGGGAAGTCCGATGCCGCCGCAGGAAATGAATACGTCCTTGCCTTCCAATTCCTTCATCGGCCAGTATGTGCCGAATGGTCCGCGCAATCCGATGACGTCGCCAACCTTGAGGCGGCCGATGGCGTTGGTTACGTTCCCGACGAAGCGAACACTATGACCGATCTTAGAATGGTCATTTGAGTCAGAGCAGATAGAGATGGCTGATTCGCCGAAGCCGGGCATATAAAGCATATTGAATTGACCGGGCTCGAATGTGTAAGCCTTTTGAATCGCCGGATCGGTGAACTTCAGCCAATACGTGGAAACATCATTGATTTCCTTTGTGATGCTCGTTACTTCAGCCCATTGCGGCTCAAGTAAATGTTCTGTATTAATTGCAGCGGGTCGTGCGATTTGTTGTGTGACCATTAGCGGGCCTCCTCTTGTAGCATGGGTATCTCTTTGGTCAAGTCAATCTCCGCCGGGCACCATGTGATGCAGCGTCCGCAACCGACACAACCCAATGTTCCATTTTGTTGTTTCCATGTCCCGAGTTTGTGAGACAACCACTGACGATAGCGGGAGCGAATCGTGGGGCGTGTGTTGCCGCCTGCCTGATAGGAATAGCCGGGATTGAAGCACGAATCCCAAACGCGCTCGCGGTGGGTCTCTTTTCCATCCAGACTCATTTCATCCGTTGCATCCCAGCAGAAACACGTGGGGCAGACCTGGGTGCAGTTGGTACAACTCAGACAGCGTGCACCGACCTCCTGCCAGTGTGGATGATCCAGATTATTTAGAATGAGATCAGGAAGATTGCTGATATCCAGCTTGCGGCCCATTTGTGATGCAGCGCGCTCCAGACCTTGGTCGGCGTTGCGAAGAAGGAATGCGCTGGCTAGTTCAAACGGAATTCCTTTAAGTAGATCCCGCGCGATTTCCGAGCCGACCGTTAACAGAAAAACATCTTCGAGTTCGGTTAGGTTCAAGTCAAAGCCGGCTTTCACGCGCGGACCGGTTTCCATTGAAACGCAGAAACAGGTTCCGGCTGGATACATACAGTCAACGGTCAGAATGAAAACGCGTTCGCGGCGGGCGCGATAAATCGGATCGTTGAAATCCGACCGCATAAATATATTGTCCTGAATTTGAATCGCGGCCAATTCGCAAGCGCGGACTCCAATAAATGCGTAGGACGGCGTTTTTGTTTCAGGCGTGGAAGCTTCCCAAAGGTTGTTTACTTTGCGCAACGCAAACAGTTCCGCCCTCGGAGGGAAAAGGAATTGCTTCCATGATTGTGCGCCGGGGATCGCATCGAAATATCTTGAGTGGCCGGTGTGCTTCAAGTGGAAGCGAGCTGCATCCTGTTCGGTAATGTACCCGCGTGGTAGATCATCCATTTGCTCGATGGGCGCATAGATGAGGGTGTCGTTCTTTACGCGCGGGCCAATGGTTTCGTATCCTTTTTCTTTTAAACGAGAAAGGATGGCATTGAATGTTTCTTTCTGAATAACAATCGTACTTCCTATTTCGGGTTTATGATCATTTGGCATTTTGTGACTCCGGGTGTGCAAACATATCCAGCAATTGCAGACGTGTGACCAGCAATCGGCTCGCGACGACATTCGCCAGACGCCGCATAACCATGTATCCAAGATCGTGGTCTTCTTCGCAGATTTTTCGCAGTTTCTCTGAATCGATACAGGCGATCAGCCCATCCACGACTGCGGTTGCCCCGGCTGTACGCTGGTGTACAACCGGCGTGACGCTCGACCAGCCGAACACATCCTGCGGCTCGACGGTGTAGATGCGGATCTTGCCGCGATGCGGAATAAAAATTTCCAGCGCGATGCGCCCGCTGAGCACGATATATAAACAGTCTTCTTTGTCGCCCTCATGGAATAGCACTTCGTCCGCTCTTACATGGCGCAGGGCGGTGACGCTGGCGAGTTTTTCCAAATGTTTCTTTTCCAGTTCCTGAAACCATGGAATTTTCTGGAGTTCTTTAAATGTTTCTTGTAGAACATCACTCATTGTGTGCCTCCTGGCATTGGCTGTAATAATCTTACCATTTTGTAGTAATTTTCACAAATATATAGTAGTGCGTTTTTTCCTGTTCCCATTGGTTAATTGTCATCCTTTTGCCGCGCCGAATTATGCTACAATGCGGTTCAATCCAACGGGAGCGGGTTGTTTATGAAAAATGTAATTCAATCTGTAAAAGGTACGCGCGAGTTTTACCCGGAGGCGATGGCCTTGCGTAACTTCATCTATGAAAAAGTACGCACGGCTTCACAGGCTTTTGGCTATCAGGAATGGGATGCGCCTTTCATCGAAACCATTGAACTGTACGCAGCCAAGTCCGGCGAAGAACTGGTAAAGAAACAGTCTTTCGTGTTCGAGGATCGCGGCGGAGATTTGGTGACGCTTCGTCCCGAGCTGACGCCGAGTCTGGCGCGGATGATCGCTGCCAAGCAGAGTGAATTGACCTATCCTTTGCGATGGTGGTCGTTCGGGCCGTTTTGGCGGTACGAACAGCCGCAGAAGGGACGCTCTCGCGAGTTCTTTCAATGGAACATTGAC
>PLNY01000372.1 GCA_003141915.1 Anaerolineae bacterium
ATGGACGGCGGCATGTTCGAGGCTGATGTGACCCAAGATAATCTTCGAATCTTAAAAAAGCGCGGAGTGTATATCGCTGGACCTACCGAAGGACGTTTTGCATCTGGACTTGTCGGCAAAGGACGTTTGATTGAACCGATGGAACTTATCGGTCACATTCGCCTCGCGCTTGGACGAAATGGGCGGCTCGCCGACAAAAAAATTGTCGTCACCGCCGGAGGAACTCAGGAACCTCTCGACCCCGTGCGAGTCATTACCAACAAATCCTCGGGCAGGCAAGGATATGCGCTGGCACAAGCCGCGCTTGATTCCGGCGCAGAAGTTGTTTTGATTACGGCACCGACCAGTTTACCTTCGCCGATTGGCGCGCGCGTGATTGAAGTTCAAACGGCCCTGCAAATGTATAAAAGTGTATTGAGCGAATCCGCGAAAGCCGATGCGTTGATCATGGCCGCCGCCGTCGCGGATTTCCGTCCGAAGAAAACTGCAAGGAATAAGATGAAGAAACGGGAAGGGATTCCGCAGACTGAGCTCGAAGAGACGGAAGATATTTTAAAAGCGGTAGCCGGTCATCGGTCGGGTAAGAAACGGCCGCGAGTCGTTGTCGGATTTGCGGCAGAGTCGCGCGATCTATTGGTCAATGCAAACGAGAAGCTCAAGTCGAAGAAATTGAATTTTATCGTTGCCAATGATATTTCTTCCAGCGACGCGGGATTCGGCGTGGACACCAACCGCGTCACGTTATTGTTTCCGAACGGGAAAAAAGAATCGTTACCGTTGATGAGCAAAGCCGAAGTGGCCGAAGCGATCATCGAACACATTGCGGCATTCTTGGAGTAATCATGCGCGTTCTGGTCGTTTCGGACATTCATTCAAATTACACGGCGTTGGAAGCTGTGATCAAGGACGCGGGCCNNAAACCTGGTGTCTTGGAGATTTAATAGGATATGGCCCCGATCCCAACGCGGTCGTCGAGCAGGTGCGTGATCTGACGCATTTGACCTGCATTCTGGGAAACCACGATATGGCCGTGATCGGGAAAATGGCCTTTGAATCATTCAACGGCGATGCGCGCCGTTCGTTAATCTGGACCGAAAAAGTGCTGACCGCAGACAATATGGATTTCCTGCGTTCCCTGCCGCAGTCCACCAAAGTGCGCGGCGAGGTGACGCTGGCGCACGGCAGTCCGCGTGACCCGTTATGGGAATATGTGCTTACCACTCTGACAGCGCGTCTNNGTTCGGTGGGCCAGCCGCGCGACCGTGATCCACGTGCCGCGTATGCAATCTACGACACGGGGACGCGTCAATGGGAATCTCGCCGCGTGGAATATAATGTAAGTGAAGTCCAGCAGCGCCTGCGTGAGTCAGGCTTGCCCGAAAAACATGCCGTGAGAATCAGCGAAGGCTGGTAGGGGACGGCGGGAACTTTTCATAAGATATAATCGTCTATCGGTGGAAATCGCCTTACACATGAAGGAGGCTAAAATGAAACGATTGCTTTTGCTCACCTCGATCCTTGTCGCATCACTGATCCTTTCCGGATGCGGCGCTGCAGCAACCCCGCCCGTTATGGAGTCTCAACCCGGTGCACCATCTTTTTCGGGCGGCGCGCAGATGGAAGCTGTGACGGCAGCTCCCGCTGCCACTTCCGCGCCAGATCTCCCACTTCCAAATGACGCATTGAAATCCGCTCAAGCCGGCGGAGCAGCAACGGGCAGTGATGCCACTCCTAATACCCAGCGGCTTGTCGTTCAAACCGCCGAGTTGACCATCGTAGTCCAGGATGTAAAGACGCGCGTCAGTCAACTTGAACAAATGGCAAATACCATGGGCGGTTATGTGGTTTCGGTCAACATCGGCCAAACGTATGCGCCGGACGGAACGCAGGTACCGGACGCGCAAATCGTCGTCCGCGTGCCTTCCGCTCAATTGGGTGCCGCGCTGACTCAGGTCAAGCAAGGCGCGGTGGATGTTCAAAACGAGACGCGTACCGGTCAGGATATCACCAGTCAATACGTGGACTTGCAGTCGCGTTTGACGGCGAAAGAGGCCGCCGCCGATCAATTGACGAAGATCATGCAGAGCGCGACCAAGACCCAGGATGTGCTGGATACGTATCAGCAATTGCAGCAGGTGGATAGCGACATCGAAGTGCTGAAAGGTCAAATCCAATACGATCAGGAAGCGGCGCAACTTTCAGCGATAACGGTTCACATCGTCGCCGAACAAACCATCAAGCCGATCCAGGTCGGCGGATGGAAGCCGCAGGGCGTGGCGCGCGATGCGATTCAAAACCTCATCTACTTCTGGCAGGGCTTCGTGAATTTCCTCATCACCTTTATTCTGTTGATCCTGCCGGTATTGATCACCATCGCCATTCCGATCATATTGATCTTCCTGCTCTTGCGCTGATTCTTCCGCTTGATATTCAAACGCAAGCCAAAAGTTGAGACACCAAAACAATAACCCAAACGTACCCCTCTGCGCAAGAAACAGAGGGGTATAATTTTCGTACATGGAAAAGCTCGTCCACGAGGCGCAGGAAATTTTTCACATCAACTTGACGGGGCGGCAAGTGATGGCGCTCGTTACCTATGAG
>PLNY01000391.1 GCA_003141915.1 Anaerolineae bacterium
GTTCGCCGAATGATTTCGGCGATTTGGTGGTCTTCAAAGACGATGAACGCAAGCGTCCGTTTGCGGTAATCGAATGCAAAAGAGAATCGATCAGCGATGCCGAATTCTCTCAGGCTGTGGAGCAGGCCTGGGGCAATGGCAACGCCGCAAAGTTCCGGGCGGCGTACGTCGGCGTGGTTGCAGGCGCAACCCGCCGCTTTCTTGACTGCGATGATCGCAAGTTTGGCGCGCTTGAACGCGACAGAAACGTAATTGCCGACTTGCCGGTGGCCTACGGCAATCCGCCGGAATTCAAATACCGCAAGGGCGTCAGCAACCAGTGGCAGGACATTCGGCCTGTCAGCAAGGGCGAACTCATCGCGGCAATCCAGAAATGCCACCAAACCTTGTGGGGCGGCGGGCGTTTGTCACCGCCAGCCGCGTTTGCTGAATTCTGCAAAATCATCTTCGTCAAAGTTCGCGATGAAAAAGAGCCTCGCAAGAAGGGCGATCCGTATGATTTTCAAATCAAGACGGATGAATCTGCGCACATATTGGCCGCGCGCATCAAAGCGATGTACTTGGCGGAAATGGAACGTGAGCCGGACGTTTTCAAAGAACAAATCAAGGTAGATGACGGAACTTTGAAGATGTGCGTATCGCACTTGGAGGCGATTAACTTCAACAAAACGGACCTTGATACGAAGGGCGTGGCATTTGAACAATTCTTGGATGGCTTTTTCAAAGGGGACTTCGGGCAGTATTTTACGCCCCGCGAGATTATTCAGTTTGCGGTAGAAATGCTTAAACCAACCGCAGACGACTACGTTCTTGATCCTGCCTGCGGCTCTGGCGGTTTCTTGCTCTACGCAATGGACTACGTGAGACATGAGGCCGCTAGGCTATACGATGACGACGAGGAAACTGCGCGTTTCCGTCACTGGCACGACTTCGCCAAAGATAAACTGTTTGGAATCGAAATCAACGATGAAATCAGCCGCGTCGCCAAGATGAACATGATTCTCCACGACGACGGGCATACAAATATCGTTGGCTTCGACGCGCTGGATCGATTTGAGAAGCTCCGGGAACAAAAGAGAAAACTTGCCCCTGATACCTTCGATCTTATCCTTACGAATCCTCCCTTTGGCGCGGTGGTCAAAGAGACCGAAAAGGGCAAGGCCTATATGGAAGGCTGGGAACTTCTCTCACTTGCGAGTAAAGGCGAACAAAGTGAGGGAAACGCCAGTGAGATGGTCAGCGACTTCAAAGCCGGGAAAAAGTCTATCAAAGCGAAGAAGTCTATCAAAACTGAAATTCTCTTCTGCGAGCGTGTTTGGCATTTTCTCAAGCCTGGCACAGGGCGCGTTGCAATCGTGCTACCCGATGGCATTCTAACCAACTCCTCGTTACAGGGCGTCAGAGATTGGCTTATTGCGCGTTTTCAACTCCTGGCTGTTATCTCTCTCCCGCAAGAAGCCTTTCAACATTCGGGCGCTGGCGTCAAAGCGAGCGTGGTCTTTCTTCGCAAGCGCGCGGTGGACGAGGTGCCGGACGATAATGAAGCGATCTTCATGGCCACACCGGCAAACATTGGTTATGACGCAACCGGGCGCCCGACGGTCCAGATAACGGTCAAGAGTGACAACGGCAGGAGAAAGACTGCAATACAGGCTACAGATTTGTTTGCATCGGAAGTCGTCTTTGAAAAAGCGCCAACCTTCGGCACTGGCGTAGAAGAGTGGCAGGAACGTTCTCGGAGAGTATTAGTCGATACTGGCGTACTTGGACAGTATCGAAGATTTGAATTGGAGCCAGAGCCTTTTTTCGTCTAAGCCCCGCCGAATTGGCCGCTCGCTGCGGTTGCTTTGCTGTTCGTCGGGGCCAAGCACATTATCGGGCAGATGTGAACTACAACCTGCTCACATATGAAGTAGAGCGTCGCCTTGCCGGGGCTAGGTTCAAAGTAGTGCCTATCTCGGCATTCGAGGTGATGCTGCAATATGGTTGCTCTGAACGAGCAACCGATGAGCAGGTGGGAACCCCGATATTACGCATGAACAACCTTCAGGCTGAAGGCTGGGACTTGCGGAACATAAAATACATTGCACTTGATGACGATGAACTTTCTCGTTGGCGGCTTGAACGCGGGGATATTGTCTTCAATCGCACAAATTCAAAGGAACTTGTGGGGAAATGCGAGGTGTTTGAGGAAGACGGAGAATGGGTCTTTGCTTCCTATCTAATGCGCCTTCGTGTTGATCGAAAACAAGTCGAACCTGAGTTTTTAGCGGCGTTCCTTAATGCCCAGACAGGTCGCATCCAAATTGATCGGGAGAGCCGCCAAATCATTGGAATGTCCAATATCAATGCTCAGGAAATTAGAACGCTTCGTGTCCCACTTCCAAAGCCTCGGCAACAGCAGGAAATGCTCAGGATTCTTGCCGCCGGACGTGCAGCACGAAAAAAGAAGCTCGCTGAGGCTGAGGCGCTGCTAGTCGGTCTAGATGACTTTCTGTTAGATTCACTGGGTATTTCGTTGCCTATAGAAGTTTACCCGACTGTATTTGCTG
>PLNY01000222.1 GCA_003141915.1 Anaerolineae bacterium
CGCAAAGCACTTGCTGATACTGGTCTCAAAGTTCCCATGGCGACCACCAACCTGTTCGGCGACCCGATTTTCAAAGACGGCGCCTTTACATCCAATGACCCCAAAGTACGCGCTTATGCTTTGCAGAAAACCATGAACGCAATAGACTTGGGCGTGGAATTTGGAGCCAAGGTCTATGTTTTTTGGGGAGGGCGTGAAGGAGTGGAAACTGACGCTTCCAAGAATCCGGTGGATGCCATCAAACGCAACCGTGAGGCAATGAACTTCCTTTGCGAATATGCGATCGATAAAAAATATGACCTCAAATTTGCCTTGGAAGCCAAACCCAACGAACCGCGCGGCGACATCTACAACCCTACGATCGGTCACATGCTGGCTTTCATTACCACGCTTGACCATCCTGAGATGGTGGGCGTCAACCCTGAGGTGGCCCACGAGCATATGTCAGGAATTAATTTTATGCACGGTGTCGCTCAGGCTTGGGAAGCAGGCAAACTCTTTCACATCGATCTGAACGACCAATATCCCGGCCGGTATGATCAGGATTTGCGCTTCGGTTCTCGCGATTTAAAAGCCGCGTTCTTTCTTGTGAAGTTTCTCGAGGATGTTGGCTATTCCGGTTCGCGTCACTTCGACGCGCATGCCTACCGCACCGAAGATTATGAGGGCGTCAAAGATTTTGCGCGCGGTTGCATGCGGACTTATCTTATCTTGAAAGAAAAAGCCGCCGAGTTCAACGCGGATAAAGAAATCAAGGCGCTCTTGGCTGAGATCAATGCGGATGATGGCGCGATGAGTTCTTACTTTGGCAAATATACATCCCAAAAAGCCGCCGCGTTAAAAACCCAGTCCTTTGATAGGTCGGCCATCAGCAAGCGCGGATTGAAATACGAGCGTCTCGACCAATTGACTTCTGAAATTCTGTTGGGCGTGAGATGAGCCAATCGTTTTTCCTTGGCATTGATACATCCACAACAAGCAGCAAAGCGTTATTGATCGATGAACGCGGCGAGGTGATCGCCGTTGCGTCCTCGCCGCATACCTTGCAAACTCCAAAGCCACTCTGGTCGGAACAGGACCCGCGTCAGTGGTGGGACGCGGCCTCAGCGAGTATTCGCTCGGTTTTGGAGAAAGCAGGTATCGGCGGGGAACAAGTTGCGGCGGTTGGATTGACGGGACAAATGCATGGGCTGGTCCTGCTCGATGATGCGGGAAACGTTTTGCGTCCCGCCATCCTATGGAATGACCAGCGCACGCAGAGTCAATGTGATGAAATCCATCGCCGAATCGGAAAAGAAAAGTTTATTCAAATCACGGGTAATGTTGCTCTTACAGGATTTACCGCGCCAAAAATTTTATGGGTAAAAGAGAACGAGCCTGATATTTATGCAAAAGCGAAACATGTCCTACTGCCGAAGGATTATATCCGGTATAAGCTGACTGGCGAATATGCGATGGACAAGGCCGATGGCTCGGGCACGGTGTTGTTCGATTTGAAATCGCGTAAATGGTCGCGCGAAGTGCTTGAGGCATTGGGGATTGATGCTTCATGGATGCCGCCCACTTTTGAGGGACCAGAGTTTACCGGACGCGTGACCGCTGAAGCCGCTTCAATCACCGGATTGAAAGTTGGTACACCGATTGCGGCGGGCGGCGGCGATCAAGCCGCCCAGGCTGTCGGAGTGGGCGCGGTGAATCCGGGTGTGGTGGCGCTCACCGTTGGCACCAGCGGCGTTGTGTTTGCGACGACGCCATCTGCATTAATCGAACCCGAAGGACGGCTTCATGCGTTTTGTCATGCCGTGCCAGGCATGTGGCACTTCATGGGTGTGATGCTTTCTGCCGCGGGAAGTTTGCAATGGTATCGAGACACGCTTGCGCCGAACGTGAGTTTTGATGATTTGCTAAAGGAAGCCGAGTCGGTTCCGGCGGGAAGCGAAGGATTGCACTTCCTTCCCTATTTGAGCGGAGAACGCACGCCTCATCCCGACCCGCTTGCGCGCGGCGCGTTCATTGGGCTGACGCTTCGCCACAGCCGCGCTCACATGACGCGTGCCGTGCTCGAAGGTGTGTCCTTTGGATTAAAGGATATTTTTACATTGATTCAAAATGCGGGCTTAGGGAAAATCACCCAAGTACGTGCATCCGGAGGCGGCACAAAAGGCGTGTTGTGGCGGCAAATCCTGGCGTCAGTATTGGAAGCAGAGCTAGTCACGGTGAATACAACCGAGGGCGCGGCGTATGGTGCGGCCTTGCTCGCTGGCGTTGGAACGGGCGCGTGGTCGGATGTCGCCTCCGCTTGTAAAGCATGTGTCAAGATCACAGGAAGTACAATGCCGGTCGCGGCGCAAGTGGAAACTTATCGTAAAGCATATCCCATCTATCGAGAATTATACCCGGCGCTCAAATCCAGCTTTAAGAAGATGATCGCATAAGTAAAACATAATGAAACCGCGCCGCGGGAGGCTGTGGATCATAACTCGTTCCAGGGGGATTTTTCCAGATGACCGTTATTTCGGACCGGACGCCCGCCAAAAAGAAGTCGCACAAGAACTCTACCGAACCGTGGCCGACCTGCCACTCGTCTGCCCACACGGCCATGTTGATCCGCGTCTTTTTTCCAACACGGATTATTCATTCGGCACGCCGGCCGACCTGCTGATCATCCCCGATCACTATGTTTTCCGCATGCTTTATTCCCAGGGGATTCCGCTCGAGAGCTTGGGAATCCCCCGCCTAGGTAGCGGGCCAGTCGAAAGCGATCATCGCAAGATCTGGCAAACCTTCGCCGATCACTTTTACCTCTTCAGAGGCACGCCAACCGGAATATGGTTGAACCATGAGTTGCAGGATATTTTTGGCGTTCAGCAGAAGCTGACATCGGAAACTGCCCAAGCTATCTACGACCAGATTGCCGAGAAGTTGGTGCGTCCTGAGTTTCGCCCGCGCGCCCTCTTCGAGCGGTTCAACATTGAAGTACTTTGCACAACCGATGCAGCCACAGACTCCCTCGAAGCCCACCGGGCGATCCGTTCTTCCGGTTGGAAGGGACGCATCCTACCAACCTTCCGACCGGACGCGCTGGTCAATCTCGACGACCCCAGATGGCAGGAAAATATCGGCTTGTTGAGCGAGGTAAGCGGTATCAATGTCACCAGGTACTCAGCGTTTATTCAAGCATTGGAACAGCGACGGGTTTATTTCAAGGAATTCGGTGCACGCGCCACCGATCACGCTGTCTTGACTCCAGTCATCGAAAAGCTTACTGAAAGAGAGATTGAAGCCATTTTCCAACGGGCTTTGCATGGAAAAGCCACGCCTTCAGATATAATGCGTTTTTCAGGGCACATGCTGATGGAAATGGCGCGCATGAGCATCGAAGACGGGCTGGTGATGCAGATACATTCCGGTTCATTGCGCAACCATAATGATTTCGTTTTCAATCAGTTTGGCCGGGACAAGGGCATGGATATCCCTGTCGCTACGGAATACACACGTTCTCTACGCCCCCTGCTCAATCGCTATGGCACTGATCCCCGCCTGACGCTGATCCTCTTTACGCTGGACGAATCGACATACGCGCGCGAACTGGCTCCGCTGGCCGGGGTCTACCCGGCAGTGAAGCTCGGCCCACCCTGGTGGTTCCACGATAGCCTGAACGGGATGGCGCGTTACTTTGAACAAGTTATGGAGACTGCCGGAATCTACAATACGGTCGGATTCAACGACGACACGCGCGCCTTTCTNNGGCATACAAATTAGAAGACGAAACCAAGCCGTCTCAAAAGGCATAATCGATGAACGTCCCATCCCTTCAAAAATTCTATGATTTTTCCGGCAAGGTAGTCGTCGTCACCGGTGGCGCGGGCGTGTTGTGTTCGGTCATGTGCAAGGCATTTGCCGAAGCTGGGGCAAAAGTTGCCATTCTGGATCTGACGCCGGATCACGCCCACGCCTTGGCTGAGGAGATCAATGCAGCCGGCGGTAAAGCCGTCAGCATAGCATGCAACGTGCTCGAGCGTGAGAGCGTTGAGACTGCCGCTCAGGGGGTAGTAAAGTTATTCGGGCACTCCGACATCCTAATCAACGGCGCAGGCGGCAACAAACCCCAGGCCACGACGAACCCGAAACAATCCTTCTTTGACCTGCCAGCAGAGGCCCTGCGCGGGGTCTTCGATTTGAATTTAGTGGGTACGATTTTGCCAAGCCAGGTCTTCGGTAAAATCATGGCAGACCAGAAGGAAGGCGTGATCCTCAACATCTCATCCATGAATGCCTTCCGACCGCTCACGCGCATCCCGGCTTATTCGGCAGCCAAGGCGGGCGTGAGCAATTT
>PLNY01000111.1:0-9852 GCA_003141915.1 Anaerolineae bacterium
CTGCGCGCCCAATCTTCGGCGGCTTGCATCAACGCCTTGCCAATGCCCTGACCGCGCAAATCTTCATCGACATACCAGCCTTCGATGTAACCGACGGGACTGCTGAGCGCACCGTCGGCGTATTTGCGCGTTCCGGTTTCGATGAAGGCGCCGAGTTTTCCATCGGCTCGTTCCACGACGAAGACCGGAGTCAGCGGATCGGCGAGCATTGAATCCATATCGAGTTCCAGCGTTTCGAGGTCGTCTTCCGACCACAAAGCGTGACGCATTCTTAGCCATTCGGTTCGGTCTGCGGAGGTGGCGCGGCGAATATTCAAGTTCATGATTTCTCCCAATGGGAATGAAGGATGATTGAAGCGAGGTTGATTATAGTCAATATTCAGGTTTTGTAGCGCTACGCCATTACTCATTTATCGTATATACTGCTTATGAGCACCGGATTAACTGTTACCAAAGTAAAAAGGAGTCTGGAATGGCCGCCAACAAAAATGAACTGCAACTTCAAGTTTATCTTACTGAATATCAAAAGCTTCGAGATGAGATAATGTACTTTCAAGGAAACCTTTACCAAAATGTAATACTTTCGTTGGGCTCTGCATCCGTGGCAATTCCTCTTCTAGTTGGTCAACTATCTAATGTGCCCAGTGTTGTAATCGCAAGTTTGCTTTTTGCCTTAGCTATTGTGTATTCAACTCTCGGTATCCAGTTTTCTTACGCGTCGTATGCCATTGGCGCAATTGGACAATACATTCACCAATATCTACATCCTGCAATAAACAAATTAAACCCAACATCAAAATATAAAGGGTTATTTTGGGAGACATTTGTCAGAGAGGCACGGTCAGGCTTTCCTGATAGTTTGCTGGCGGGTTTAGGTACAGCAGGCGTAATATTGATGATACTACCTAGCGCAATTTCTCTTTTTACTGCTAGTTATGTGTTGTCCATCTCTTCAAATCAAGCCAGCCAAAGTAATTTTGTTCGGCTAGTCTCATCTGGATTACCTTGGTTATCCGCTATTTCATGGATTGCCTTCATCGTGTTCATTCTTTCATTTGTGCTTGTCGTTTATTTTCATACAGGAAAAACACATAGTTTAATTATAAACAATAAAGATTAGTATCCCTTGTATCCAGAAATACCGAAATATTGTTTTGGCAATATGACATTGAGGTATGAGTCCGTCACTACTATATTTACATCCGAACGTCAGCAACTCTCATCCACCACCGTGACTTTATCTTCCTTGTTGGGAATAACGCACAAAAACTCAAACGGTTCATCATCCGTGTTTTGATAGGAATGGATCACGCCTTCGGGAATGAAAACCACATCACCCGCTTTGACGTGATGAGTCTCTTCGCCGATGGTAATCATCGCGTCGATATTCAGTCATAGTATCTCCGATCCATGTTCCTTTACTGCTTTGGCTAGGATTGCAGTGAATGAATTAGGCTCATGACGGGCTTTGATTTGATAACAGATTACGACGATTCTCCTGTGTCTAACGGTTCGACCAGCGGCCCAATCAGGGATGATGTTTTTTATCCTCCCGGCGTATATTTCTTTTCCCATTCAGCGATGGCGGCGCGGATCGCGGCTTGCACTTGAGGGTCAGGCACGTCGCCCACGCCGTTGTATTTATCCAAACCCACCATTACCACTACGTTGCCTCCCGGCGATTCCATCAAGCGGATGGCGCGGTTTGCCAACAATGAACTGGCAAGGTGCTCCTGAAGAATCGCATCGATCTGCCCGACCATGGTGGTGGGAGTCGATTCTTCTTTCTTCGATCCTTCGCCTCTGCTCAGGACAGGCGCGGGCGAGGACGCAATTGGTTTTGATACAGGCTGGTAAACGGGCGCCGCTATCGGCGCGGGAGGAATCGGCCTCGGGGGAACAGGTTGCGCAGGCGCTGATGGCTTCGGCGCGCTGACATCAATCCACGGACGCATCGTCACGATCAGGTCAATGAGCCGCTTGCGTTGTTCGGGCGCGAGCTGGGATGAGTCCGCGCGCTGACCATCGAGTTCGAGCTGAAATTGATTGTTATTATCGAGGTTTAGTTTGAGCAGATTGTTCTCTTTGGGCGGAACGGGCGCAGGCGCCGCGATTACCGGCTCCATTCTTTTCTCTTCGGATTCTTCCCGCTTGCGTTTTTTGTATCCCTGGCCGCGGCCCTCGAAGAGACCGAAGAAATAGCCGAAGAACATGGCTGCGAGGCCGATGCCAATCACGCTATAAAGATTGAATTGCATAGGTCATCCCTTTTGACAATTTGGACAGATATGTGTGCCGCGCTGGCCGACGATGATCTTTTGGATGGTTGTGCCGCAAACCGGACACGGCTCGCCGTCGCGGCCATAGACGCGGAAATGGTTTTGAAAATCGCCGCCGCGATAAACCCAGTCGATGCTGGCGCCGTTGCGGCGGATGCCCTCTTGAAGAATGGTTTGGATGGCTTGATGTAATCTCTCGGCTTGTTTGGCGGTCACCGAATCCGAGATGGCTTGCGGATGCAGTTTCGCCATGTGCAAGGCTTCATCCGTGTAGATGTTGCCGAGGCCTGCGAGAAAAGTCTGATCGAGGAGCAGAGGCTTGAGCTGGCGGTGACGGCTTTGCAATGAGTCATATAACCAATGGGATGTAAAGCTTGGACTTAGCGGCTCGGGCCCGAGCCTGCCCAATACTTTTTCCATATCGTCCGTCAACCAAACGCGTCCAAACTTGCGCGTGTCGTTGAAAACGAGATACTCCTTTTTCTCTCCCCCTAAATTCTTTGAATTTGGGGGGAAATGGAGGGGGGCTAAAGTCAAAATCAACCGATCATGCTTCTCTGGTTCGATTTTACCTTGCCTGACCAGCACATCTCCGCTCATGCGGAGATGTATTAGGAGATTGTAAGCCTGGAGTTGAATGTTCAGGAATTTTGCGCGGCGCGAAACATCGACGATCTTTTGTCCCTTGACCTGCTCTTTGAATTTCTTCACGGACGGCATCGCCACGGTGCGCGCCCAGCGGACATCGGCTTCGATGATTTTCCTGCCGATCAGTTGCGGACGCAAACTCCGCGCAATGGTTTCGACTTCGGGAAGTTCGGGCATGNNCGTTTAATAACCTCGCCAAGCAATTCAGCGACTGAAACAATCGAGATGCGGTCTTTAAAAACCCTCATCTTTTCTTCGGAGATTGGCACGGTATCCGTGGTGATGATGTGTTTGATTGGCAAATCTACGAGTCTTTGCGCGGCTCCGGGCGACAGGATGGGATGCACAAAAGCAAGATAGATATCGCGCGCGCCTTCTCTTTTAACGAGATTCACAGCTTGTGAGATGGAGTTGCCAGTGTCCACTTCATCATCCACAATGATGACATCGCGATCCCTGGCATTGCCGATCAAGGTCAGGGCTTCGGCTCTGGCGTCATTGCCGGAACGGCGTTTCTCAATGAATGCAATCGGCATGTCCATATCGGCGGCATAGTTTCGTCCCTTTTTGGCAAAGCCGAGATCGGTCGCGACCACAACCGGGTTATGGAGATTCGTTCGGATGGTTTGTTTGATGTGGTCAACGATCAAATGTGAGGCGGTCAATACATCGCCGGGGATGGAAAAGAATCCCTGGACCTGGCCCGCATGCGGGTCGAGCGTCATGTAGCGGTCCGCGCCTGCAACTTCGATCATATCTGCCATCAGCCTGCCGGTGATCGGGATGCGTGGTTGATCCTTCTTATCCGAGCGCCCGTAGGCGAGATAGGGAACGACCACGGTAATGCGCGCTGCCGAATCGAGGCGCAGTGTTTGAATCGTAATCAGCAATTCCATGATATTCCGATTCACCGGTGAAGCAGTATGCTGGATCAGGTACACATCCTGCCCGCGCACGCTGTGCTTCAACTTGATGAACAGATTCTCGTTCGGGAACTCGATGACTTCCTGCTCACACAACGGCGAGCCAAGATAGTTCGAAATTTTATTAGCCAGCACAGGCGAAGCGGTGCCGGTAAACAACATGATTTCCCCATAGACTTTCATTTCGTGATGGTGGACAAGGTGACTCATTTCTTTTCCTTAATTGGATTCCAGTCCGAGCGCAGAACGCTCATGATGTGAACATCAATATATTTACCATGCTTGTATGCGTCTTCGCGCAATGTGCCTTCCAAAACAAAACCCGCTTTTTCGTAGACGTGTATGGCGCGCGGGTTGGTCGAATAGACCCGCAAATAAATGCGGTTCAAATTCAATGTTTCGAAGCCATGCTGTAACAACAATTGCATGGTCTCAGTGCCATAGCCTTGATTCCAAACCGATTTGTCGCCGATCGTTATTCCAAGTTCGGCGGCGCGGTTGGTCCATTCCAAATGAAAGAATCTGCAATTGCCGATCAACTTCCAGTCATTGCCCTCACACATTTCGATGGCCATCGGTTTCTCCGCTTGAGCGCGCTGGGCGCTTTGCTCAAACCATTGTTCCTCATCCTGCATGGACATCGGCAGATGGACATCCAATCCTTCGTTGACTTCGGGATCGTTGATCCATTCATAGAATTTTGGCACATCGCTTCTTTCCACGCCGCGCAGGCGGATGCGTTTTCCGTAAATCATTTCAAACTTCCGTTCATTAACATATTCACAGCTTCCAACGGCGACAAGCTTCTTTCAAGAACCTGATCCATGACTTTATTGAATTGATCTTCCGAGACGCGCTCGCGGAATCGATCCATCAATGCAGATTGAAGAGCCGCATCCAGTTCGGACTCGAGGCGGGCGCGCGCTCGAATGGTCCAATCTCCGCTGACAATTAAATGCTCACGATGCTTCGCAATCTGATGAGCCAACTCGTTAATTCCTTTTCCATCCGTTGCAATCGTTCGTTGAATTAATGGAATCCAGATATTGGTCTCTGTTTCAATCGGTAGGGCCGCGCTCATATACTTGCCGTGATGAGCAAAGACTCTTTGTGTTGGATGTGCCAACTCAAGCATTGATTTCAATGCTTTCTCCGTGCTTTCCGCGCCGGGACGATCCGCTTTGTTGACCACCATGATATCAGCGATTTCGAGAATGCCCGCCTTGATGGCTTGGATGTCATCGCCGAGGCCGGGCGCTTCCACGACCAGCGTGGTATGCGCCAGTTTGGCGATGTCCACTTCGCTTTGTCCCGCGCCGACCGTTTCGATCATGATGATTTCATATCCGGCCGCGTCGAAAACTTGAACTACATTTGCAGTCGCTTGCGCCAATCCGCCAATCGAACCTCGTGAAGCCATCGAGCGGATGAACACACCGTTGTCGCCGCTCAAATCCTTCATGCGGACTCGGTCGCCCAGCACTGCGCCGCCTGTGAAGGGGCTCGATGGATCAATGGCAACAATCGCAACCCGCTTGCCTTCCCTGCGAAAATGCAGTGCCAGTTGATTGACCAGCGACGACTTGCCGGTGCCGGGCGCGCCCGTTATGCCGATGAGATGTGCCTTGCCAGTATGAGGGAAAAGGGCATCCAGCGCGGCGCGCCCATCGTCTGTATCATTCTCAACCTGAGTTAACAAACGCGCAAGCGCGAGGCGATCACCTTGCAGAATAGATTCTTCCAGCGATATCATTTCACCGCATTCTTAATATCTTTGACTATATCTTCTGTTGATGCGCCGGGTCCGTAGACTCCCGTGATGCCCATCTCCATTAATCGCGGAATATCTTCATCCGGAACAATGCCGCCGATAAACACTTTGACATTTGTCTGGCCGTTGGCTTTCAATAAATCCATGATGCGCGGCGCCAATGCCATATGCGCCCCGGATAGAATCGAAAGCCCTACGACGTCCACATCCTCCTGCAGAGCCGCTTCGGCGATCATTTCAGGCGTTTGTCTCAAGCCCGTGTAAATGACCTCCATGCCGGAATCGCGCAACGCGCGTGCTACTACTTTCGCGCCGCGGTCATGCCCGTCGAGGCCCGGCTTGGCTACCAGCACACGGATTTTTTTATCAAGCATAGTTCCTCCGCCGATGAAATCCATAAGATTATACTATGGGATATTTTTCGGAAACCTGACAGAGGCTTGATGAGTGGAAAAACGCAAGGGAGGACTACTCGCCCTTCCTTTTTTATGCGGTTAATTTTTTGAGAACGGCGATAAGGATTTGATGTTCAATTTCATGAATGCGCGCTTCGAGAGATTCCAATGTGTCCTCAGGATGGATGGGAACAGTCTCAGCCGCGAGCACGGGACCATTGTCCACGCCTTCATCGGGGACGAGATGAACCATGACGCCGGTGTGGGTTATTTCGCCGCGTTGAAAAGCATCGAAGGCGCGCTGGATGGCCTGTGTGCCGGGAAACATATTCGGCAATGCAGGATGAAGGTTGATGACGCGGTTCGGGAAAGAGGAAAGGAAGGACGAGGAAAGAATTCTCATCCAGCCAGCGAGAATGATGTAGTCGGGTAGTTTCGTAGTGGCATAGTTAGATAGTCGGGCATCGTAGTCGCGGCGGGATTCGTTTTCGAGTTTTGGAAAGTAAACGGATTCGATTCCGGCGTTCTGCGCGCGGACGAGGCCGTAGGCCTCCGCTTTGTTTGAGATGACGGAAACAACGGATGCATTAAGTTCACCGGAGACACAAGCATCTAGAATGGCTTGGAGATTGGAGCCGTTACCAGAGATGAGAACGACAAGACGAGCGAGGTTAGTCATAGGTGAGAAGAAGACAGTTTAAAAGAGCAAAACTTTTTGTTCACCTTTGACCAGTTCGCCGATGATGAAGGTCGGTTCAAGAATACGTTTCTGAATCTCGGCCGCATGGGGCTGATCCACAATCGCAATCATGCCGATGCCCATGTTGAAGACGCGGTACATTTCATCGATGGAAATATTTCCCTTTTGCTGGATCAGATTCCATAATGGCGGAACAGGCCATGAACCGAGATGAATTTTTGCGCTGAGATTCTCAGGCAACACGCGCGGAATGTTTTCGATGAATCCGCCGCCCGTGATGTGAGCAAGAGCCTTGATATGAGGAAGCACGGAATAGAGAATAGATAAATAAGAACGATGCGGGGCGAGAAGTGCATCTGCAAGCGAACCACCAAGTTCAGGGAAAATTGTGTCGAGAGGCGTATCCGCAAAAATCTTACGAATAAGCGAATAGCCATTGGTGTGCGGTCCGCTCGAAGTCAGGCCGATCAGCACATCGCCCGCTTGAAGATTCTTGCGCGGCAGAATATCTTCGCGTTCGAGAACGCCGACGATGGTTCCTGCCAGATCGAATTCATTTTGCTGATACACGCCCGGCATTTCAGCCGTCTCGCCGCCGAGCAGAGCCATGCCTGCCTCCTTGCAGACTTCGGCGATTCCACTCACGACTTCTGCGGTTTGACTTGGGTTAAGCCTCGACGCGGCGAAATAGTCCATGAAAAAAATCGGACGCGCACCCTGAACGAGAATGTCGTTGATGCAATGATTGACGATGTCACGGCCGATGCCGCGATAACGTCCGACCGAGGCGGCCAGTTTTACTTTCGTGCCGACGCCATCCGTGGATGCAACCAGCACGGGAGATTTCATCGCCTTCATAACGGACGCATCATACAGTCCACCGAATGAACCAATGCCCGCCAGCACCGCCGAGTTATAAGTTGATTTGACCGCGTCTTTCATCAAGCCCACAGCGCGATTCCCCGCATCGATGGAAACACCCGCCTCAGCATAAGCGGATTTAGAAACGGATAAACGGATGGCTGCCCCCGAAGGGGATGGCACTTCAATATAAATCGGCTTTCCATTAATTGATTTAAAACGGATCGGGGGAACGGGTGAGGCAGACCCGGACTTTCCCGTCAGCGGAGGTAATTTCATGCCGGGGCTTTTGTGGATATAGCGATACAGAGATTGTTGCCATTCCTGCACATCTTTGGGAGCAAGTATCCGCTTGAATTCAAGACTCCTTCGCCCAAAGTTGTATAACATACCAATTGCGGTGCCAGTGGCGGCAAGATAAGTCAAGACCTGCCCTACTTCATCCTGTCCCAATGAATGAGAAAAAGATTTACACTCAACAACCAGCGATTCTTCGATCCATAAATCCAGAATCAAATAACCGATCTGTTTTTCTCCGATGCAAACTTCCACGCGCTTTTCCACCTCAACAGCCAAACCGGAATCCAGACAAAGTTCCGCAAGCCTGCGCTGATAAAATTTTTCAGCATCACCGGGCTTGAGCTCATTATGCACCTGCATGGCCAGTCCATTTAATTTGAAAGTCAACGCATCAAAATCTGTTTTGACTAATCCCGGCTTAGCCATTGTGCGTCTCCGTCCATCATCCGTTTATCCGTTTCTTCAATCCGTTACCCAATCCGTTAACCTGATCCGTTTTGAAAGCTTTGAATGCAATATCCTTTCGGTACTGCATTCCGTCAAAATGGATTTTATCAATTGCATCATAAACAGACTTGATCGAATCTTCCAATCTCCCCGACCAAGCCGTCAGCCCGAAGACGCGCCCGCCGGATGTAACGACTTTTTCGTTTTCCATTTTTGTNNTTCTCAGGCAATGAACCGAAGGTCACAACTTTTCCGCTTTCTGCTTTTTCTGGATAGCCTTTGCTTACCAGCACTACACAAACGGATGCGCCATCTTTCCATTGAATATCAACTTGCTTCAGCGTGCCGTCCACGCAGGCATTGGCAATATCAAGCAGGTCTGTTTCGAGCAAGGGCAGCACGGCTTGAGTCTCAGGGTCGCCGAAGCGGCAGTTAAATTCCAGGACGCGCAGTCCGCTCACAGTCAGGATGAGACCCGCATATAAAACGCCGACGAATGGTGTCCCTTCGAGTCGCAATCCAGAAACAGCCGGCTTCAAAATCTTTTCAACAGCTTCATTCAATAAATCCGCAGTGAAGATCGGCGCGGGCGCGTAAGCGCCCATACCACCCGTATTCGGACCACGATCACCCTCCAGTAAACGTTTATGATCCTGCGCCGCAAGCATCGGCGCGATGGTCTCGCCGTCGGTGAACGCCATCAACGAAACTTCTTCTCCGGCGAGGCGTTCTTCGATGACGATCTCATTTCCAGCCGCACCAAATGTTTTTTTGACCAGCATGGACTCGAGCGTCCCTTTTGCTTCATCGAATGAATCAGGCAGGATCACGCCTTTGCCTGCCGCCAGACCGGATGCCTTGATGACAACCGGATAATCAATTTTTTCAAGATAAGCCAGCGCATCCTCGAATTTTTCAAATGCGGCATAGCGCGCGGTCGGGATATGATGCCGCGCCATAAAATTTTTTGCAAAGACTTTCGACGCTTCGATCTGCGCCGCGGCCTGCTTCGGCCCAAAACAGCGGATGCCTCCCGCCGATAACGAATCCGCCAAACCCATCGCGAGCGGAGTCTCCGGCCCCACCAAAACCAATTCGATTTGTTTCTCCCTGCAAAAACGGACAACTGCGGCGTGATCGTTGATATCCATTGAAACATTTGCACCGCAAGCCATCGTCCCCGCGTTGCCGGGCGCGATATAAAGCCTCGATAATTTTGGCGATTGTGCCATCTTCCATGCCATGGCATGTTCGCGCCCGCCGGAACCAATGATCAAAACATTCAAAGGTGCATCCATCCGTTTATCCGTTTTTGAAATCCGTTACTTTAAACTATACTCAAAGCCCGTCTTGACGGCTTCAACGTTCACCGGAATCGGATACATTCCGGTGAAACATGCCTGGCAATAACCCTCACTGCGTCCCACTGCGCGCATCACGCCTTCCAGCGAAAGATAGGCCAGCGAATCGGCGTTCACAATCTCGCGGATTTCATCCACACTGCGCTTGTAAGCGATCAAGTCTTCAT